>CAYRDO010000033.1:0-27102 GCA_964422985.1 uncultured Rhodohalobacter sp.
ATCACACCAATTTTTTCACGAACCTGGTTAATGAATACACAAGCCGTTCGGGTTTTGCTAACCACACCTGTTATTTTTCGAAGTGCCTGAGACATCAATCGAGCCTGGAGGCCCATGTGGGAATCTCCCATTTCGCCTTCGAGTTCAGCACGTGGAACAAGTGCGGCAACGGAGTCAATCACAATTACGTCAAGTGCTCCGGATCGAATTAATGTTTCGGTAATTTCGAGTGCTTGCTCACCACTGTCGGGCTGAGAGACGAGAAGTTCGTCGGTATTGATTCCAAGATTTCGTGCATATTTGGGATCAAACGCGTGCTCAGCATCAATGAACGCGGCATATCCACCGGCTTTTTGAGCCTGGGCAATGACCTGAAGTGCCAGCGTAGTTTTACCACTTGCCTCAGGACCATAAATTTCAGTAACTCGCCCTCTTGGAATTCCTCTCACTCCCAATGCATAATCCACCATAATGGATCCGGTGGAAATCGTAGGAACCTCATTATCAGTTTGATCGCCAAGGCGCATAACGGTTCCTTTTCCATGCTGCTTTTCAATTTGACCAATCGCAATGTCAATTGCCTTTTGTCTGTCGTCTTTGGATGATGCCATAATGTTCAGTTTACGTGTTTACATTTGTTTGATGTGAAGCTACGAATGCTGAGTGTCACCCTCATGTCACCCGGTTTTTCATCGTTATCAATTGCACAAAATCAATCAGATATTATTCAATAACAAGCTAAGGTGAATATATGTGCATTATATGTATGAACCAAATTTTCGTGATTCCTTACAAAAAAAAGTTTTAAACAGAGGAACAGATCAACCGATAAATAGAAAACGGAGAAAATTTCCTTTATGCGTTAGTCGGTTCATCAGTTTATCTGTTCTTATGTTTTCCATTATTTCTCGCGGTTTGAATACTTGTAACAAAAATTGCAATTAATTCACTGCATTCTTGAATACAAGTATCAATAGTTTCAGGTGATTTATGAAGTTTTGCCTTTGCGGTCATTTTCAAATTACCGCGGGTCTCTTTCAATTCTTTAAGATTTACCTTCATCTTATGAATAAAATCCTTTCTTGATTCTGCAGCTTGCGCTTCTCCGTAGTGAATTCCCGGAGAAGTTCCTGACCGAATCAACTGTCCGGATAAATATCGACCGGCCCTTCTTTTTTGATCAACTGTTTCTGAAATTTCGATCATCTGAACTCCAAAATCGATCAGGCGGTCTTCTAAATCATACTTTTTTTCTTGCATGGCATTCCTCATTTCTTTCATTTGTAATCATATACTTATTAGGAACCACAATTACAGAAAACCTTACAGAAATAGTTTTGAACAGATTAACAGAGAAACCGTTAATTAGAAAACAGAGAAAGTTTTTTCCAGTGTATGTAAGACATACAGCTTCTTTTCAGTTATTCTGTTTCTCTGTTCTTCGGTTGATCTGTTACTCGGTTTTTAAACAAACAAATAACTCACCAATCACCTTCTCACACTGTTCAGAAGTAGTATAAGGAGCCGGACCGATTCGTAAAATATCATCTCGGGCGTCGGTGAAAATATTTTTTTCGAGTAACATCGCTCGCAGTTTTCTGGCTTGATCCGATCGCAGTGCTAAAAATCCGCCCGATTCTTCTAACGGACGCTCATTTGCATGTTTGATTCCAGATCCATCAAAATTATGATCATCAAAAAGATTTCGAAGATATTTAAGTTGAGATGAGTACTGCCTCCGTAAAACTTCAGGAGTGAGGCCCTGTCTTTGAAAAAACTTTGTGACCGCTGCAGCGCGGAATTGGGAGATCGGATCGTAAGTGGCCGTAGCAAATTTTTGATCACCGTCATCGAATGAAACAGGTTGATTGTCTCTTGGATGATCCAACTGTTCAAACGCCGAAAACCATCCTGTGATAACGGGACGCAATTCACAACCTTTAGGATATCGTAAAAAGCAATTCGCCTCACCCCACTGCATATATTTGTATCCACCAATAAGCAAATATACATGCTCCATATTTTCTTTCGTAAGTGAGAGCGGAACCACGTTCGTGCCATGATAATCGTCAATCATGATCGGAACACCTGCTTCTTTCGTAGCCTGCGCAATTTCCGCAAGTTTTGTATTGATTTCAGACGTTTCAAAGTAAACGCGAGAGAGCATAACCACAGCGGTTTGATCATCCAAATTTTGGCGGACGGCTTCCAGCAATTTTTCATCATCTCCATGAGGCAGATACACGATTTCCAACCCTTCCTCTTCCAGTCGACGAAGCTGACGATACATCGAATGAAATTCCCCGGTAGTGGTAATGATTTTGGGTTTGTTCTTCAAATCCAGCGAAGAAAGCCAGGAAACCAAAAGTACATGGGTATTTTGCTCGCGGCAGTACTTTCCGGTAGGATCATCATAATAATTCCGCAGATAGCCTCGCATGATCTCCGTTTTTTCAAAAGCAACCTCCCACTTTTTGTCCACCTGCTCGGCAACAACCCGCATATATTCCTGGATGCCCTCAAACGCCGCATCCGGCCAAGCCTGGTGCGAGTGACCGGTAAACAGCAGTCGGTTGGCTACATTAAAATGAGAATAGTGCGGCTGAAGTGATTTTGCTAAAGCGTCAAATTCTTGCATGATATAACCTTACATCGGCTCGCCGAGCCGATCCTTTAATTTGAATTTCTGTAATGATCTGAATTTATGACCGGCAAAATGAAAAGAGTTCGGGAGAGGTGCCAGTGGAATTTTAAATGGCTTAAGCGAAATGGCAGGTGATTGGTATAATGACAACTGGTTGAGTCAATATTTGACTTGCCACGGAAACACCGATTTTTCTGGGACTCTTAGACAATTTTAAAGCTTAGTTTTTTAAACTGCTTCGGGGTCACCCTTAAGCAATTTTCCAATCTCCTGTTTCGAGACATCCAATTTGAGCAATGCTTTTATCATCAAATCCAGTGTAATTCCCGCATCTCCGGCTTCCATTTTTGCAATCCGGGATTGGCTGGATCCAATCGCTGTGGCAACCCTAATCAATCATCAAAATCTCCAGCTTCAAACCGCTCTGACAACCGATCTTCATTCACGCGTTTAAAATTTTTCAATTTATCGGAATCAAGAGAAGCCACAGTCATCTCCCGTTTTCCTAATGCTCCGCGGGCTCTGGCGATTTTCCATCCGGCAACGGCCATTGCGGCACGGGCGGCTGAGGCTGCGCAATAGGTGGACAGAACGGCATCATCATTAGAAATGGATGCCAGCTTTTCGAACACATCGGGAGTCCAGAGTTCTTCATTCACTTCAGGCGAAAACGCATCCTGGAAAATAAAATCTATGCTATGATTGATGATTGGCGATTTCTCGTGCTCCTCAAACAGATCATCAAAAAAACCAACCCAAAGGTGCAATGAAATCTGATCAGTGAGTTGAATTCGGTTCATTCCAGGGTAGATATCCTGTAGAATGGATCTCAACATCGGTAGCGATTTTTGCAGACCGGGTTCATCTTTAAACTCAAAACCCTCGGTGATTTCAGCATCAATCGGGAAAGCCTCCACGCTGTAGTATGCGACTTCTGTATCGAAATTTAATTTGCGTAAATAATCCAGCGTCAAAAGCAGATTTAATCCTGTTCCGAAACCTACCTCGAAAATGTTAAGAGATGATCTTTCTTCCAGAGCTCTCACCAAACCATTCGTCTCAAAAAAAACATGCCGGCTTTCGGCTACTGCTCCATTTGGATTATGATAAAGCTGATCAAATTTCGGAGAGTAGAGAGAGGTAGAGCCATCACCGGTTTTTTTGATGGTTGGTTTTGAGCTTTTTTGTGACATGTTTTGGGTTAATGAAATTATGAGTCTAAAGTCCCCCATTGAAGGGGGGAGAGAATCAACAAAGTTGATTCAGGGGGATGACTAAGTTTCGTAGCGGAGCCGTGAGAACACACCACTGATCATATCTCTGAACGAGATTTAATCTGTCTCCTCTCGAGAGGAGAGAACCTACTCACTTCACTGGGTTTGTCGCATCTTCCCCAACAACGGTCATCCAGGGGCGAACTTCCCAGCTGTCCACGATTCCATTCTTAACATACGGATCATTTTTGGCGAACTCTTCTGCTGATTTTGGAGAATCATCTTCAAACAGGAGATAGGCTTGATCGGCCGGATCTTGCAGTGCTCCGCCGAGAACGAGTTTTCCATCCTCCTTAGAATTCCAGGCCTTTTTTAAATGCTCATCACGAAATTCGTCTCGTCGTTGAAGATAATTGGGGGCCAAATCATAGATCAGTAAGTAGTGCATAGTAAATATGATTTTTTTTAAATGTATAGTTAACTCTCAGGATTTAGCTATCAAAAGAAGACTGACGGCTGATAGCTGGAACTTCACTCAAATTATTCCAAAGTATGAAGACGGAATAACCGAATAAGGTCTTTATTTCTTTTTAAGAGATGAAGACCATTGCGGATCATCTTTTTTACCGCCATCTTACACGTTGAAGTGAGTCGTTAATTAATAGTATCATCGCATGAGTAGTGATTTACAGAAAAAAATCCGCAGCAAATCTGAAGAGTACTTTGAATACATGGTGCAGATACGCCGTCATCTGCATAAAAATCCCGAGGTAAGTTTTAAGGAGTTTGATACCACTGATTACATCCTCCATGAGCTCAAAAAAATGAAAATTGAAACACAGCGTCCGATGGAAACAGGATGTCTTGGAATTATCCGTGGGAATGATTCTGATCGGGTGATCGCTCTCCGAACAGATATCGACGCACTGCCAATGGAGGAGGAAGGTGATGCAAAATCTGATTTTTTATCTGAGCGATCCGGTGCGGCTCATTGCTGCGGTCATGACGGCCATACTGCCAACCTTCTTGGGACAGCTAAAATTCTGACAGATCTGAAGGAGGAAATTGACGGAACAATAGTCCTGATTTTTCAACCGGGCGAGGAAAAACTTCCCGGCGGCGGACGAAAACTGACTGAAACCGGGGCTCTCCAAAAATTGGGAGTTCAGCAGGTTTATGGACTTCATACAAACCCGAATTTCTCACCGGGACAAGTTGCGGTAAAATCCGGTCCTCTGATGGCCTGCACTGTTGAGTTTGACGTGACCATTAAAGGAAAAGGAGGTCATGCTGCAGCGCCACATACTGCGGTCGATCCGATTGTATTGGCATCACAAATCATCACTCAGTTTCAAACAATTGTGAGCCGTTCGATGGATCCGACAGAACCGGCTGTTATTACCGTCGGAAAAATTGAAGCGGGATCAGCGTTTAATGTAATTCCCGAACACGCACGCATGCTGGGAACAGTTCGGGCGTTTTCGATGGAGACTGCGCGATTCATCAAAAAACGAATGGAAGAAGTGATTAAAGGTGCGACGGACGGAGCCGGGGCTTCTTACGAATTTGAATTCACCGAAGGATATCCGGCCGTAATTAATGATGACGAATGTACGGAAGTTTTGATTCAGTCGGCTCAAAGAGTATTAGGAGATGAGAATGTGATAGATCTCAAAAAACCGGTGATGGCGGGTGAAGATTTTGCTTTCTATCAGCAGGAATTCCCGGGCACATTTTTCTTTTTGGGGACTGGAAGCGATGATGCCGACTCTAAATGGAGTTGGCATCATCCTCGATATAATATAGATGAGCGGGCGTTCAAAACCGGTTCCGCACTGATGGCTGGGCTAGCGCTTGGAGTATAATATGTCGAAGCTGGCGTTCGATAATGCCTCCGGTGATCTGTTCCAGTTATCGGACAAAATGATTGAGGATGGATTAAAAGCATCCCGGGAAAGTGAGCGACTTCGAATTATTCTTCCCATTCACCGCGAGCAAGATGCCCGCGTTCAGCGAATGATCAATTTTCTTCAGCCGGGAACCTATATTCGTCCGCATAAACATCCGATTGATCATGCCACGGAATCGTTGATTTTGATCCAGGGAAGCATTCGGTTTTATACATTTGATGAGGATGGAAATGCGCTTACAGAAAATGAAGTTCAATCAAAGCCACTTCCCGGTGTGATCGATATTGAGCCTCAAGTATGGCACTCGTTTATCGTCATGGAAGAGCACACGATTCTGTTTGAATGTAAAAAAGGACCTTATGATGCAAAGACGGATAAAATTTTTGCGGATTGGTCACCCGAAGAGGGGAGTGATGAGGTGGAGGAGTGGATAAATAGATTCTTTGAAAATCATAAATGAGAGAAACAATGAGTAATCAAACCAAAAAATTAAGGATTGGAATTGTTGGGCTGGGTGTGATCTCTTATCGGCATGCACAATCCGTCTTAGAAACAGAAAATGCCGAGTTGGTTGCAGCGAGCAGCCGGACAGAAGAAAACCGAGAGAAATTCTCAAAAGAGTTTGATGTTCGGATGTTTGCCGACTATGAAGAGATGCTCAAACAGGATGATATTGATGCTGTAAGCATCTGTACGCCAAGCGGAACTCACCTGGGTTTTGGTATGAAAGCAGCCGAAGCGGGCAAGCACGTGATCGTTGATAAACCTATTGAGGTTTCAGTGGATCGTGCACAAAAACTTGTTGAAAGTTGTGAGAAAAATGGAGTGAAGCTTGCCGTCATTTATCAAAACAGATATTCAGATGCCGTACTGAAATTAAAAGATGCGGTCGACTCCGGAAAGATCGGCAAACCAGTGATGGCCCGGGGAACGGTAAAATGGTTTCGTTCCCAGGAATATTATACCGATTCAGGCTGGCGCGGAACATTGGATTTGGACGGCGGCGGAGCGCTCATCAATCAATCCATCCACACTCTTGATCTTTTGATCTGGATTCTGGGTGATTTGAAATGTGTGTTTGGATTGAAGGATACCTTGACTCACAAAGGTATTGAAGCCGAAGATAACCTGGTTGCTACTTTACAATTTTTAAGTGGGGCACTTGGCCAATTTGAAGCATCTACATCTGTGGTACCCCAGCAGCCCCGAACAATTGAGATTAACGGATCAAAAGGAACGGCAATTCTAAAAGGCGATGAATTTCAATTGATTACCGATGATGATCAAAATTCTGTTGATTTCAGCCAGCAAGAAGATGATAGCTTTTTTGTAAAGCAGTACAGAGATATTGTTAATGCTATTTTGGAAGGGGATCAACCGCCTGTTTCCGGACCGGAAGCACTAAAATCATTAGCGGCAGTGGAAGCGATTTACGATTCTTGCCGACAGCACACAGCAGTAAAACCATCGAAATACATCTCAGAGGATTACCGGTTCTCACACAACCTTTACTCGTAGCTTCATGTCTAAGTCCCACAATTTGTATCGAAACGGCTTCTATGCGATGGCAACCCGTTTTTATGTACTGATTCCGGGGTTAGAGGATGGAGCCGGTGATCAACTCTATCAGAAGATAAAAGATGAAGTACATCGAATTGAATCTCGGTTGAGCAGGTTCATTAAAGAGAGTGAAATTTCAAAAATCAATCGGGAAGCTTTTGAGAGAGATATAGAAACAGATGAGGAATCTTTTGAAATTTTAAGTGCCTGTAAATACGGCTGGAAAATGACCGATGGTGCGTTTGATATCACTCTTCGCCCGTTGATGGATTATTGGAAAAATGAGGCAAATCATTCTGAAGAAGACTTGTCAACTCTGTTGGAAGCTGTTGGGATGCAGCATGTTGAGCTACATGAAGAAGAACAATCCGTTCGATTTAAAAATGAGCTGATCGAATTAGATCTCGGTGGATTTGGAAAAGGATATGCCCTGGAAAAAGTGAAGCAGATGATTGAAAGTTCGGGCGTCGAAAATGCATTTATCAGTTTTGGTGAGAGCTCAGTTTTGGCGATGGGTGAGCATCCGGCAGGAGGGGTGTGGAAGATCGGTATCAACGATTATAAAAATCCGGGAAATTCCATTCATGAGTTTGAAGTGAGTGACGGATCGGTATCTACATCGAGTAATTTTTATCTGAATGATGACGGTGAACTTCAACATCACCAGCATGTGATCAACCCGAAAAGTGGAAAGCCGCATGATCATTTTACGGCAGCCAGCGTTTCAGCCGGTTCACCAATTTTAGCAGAAATTCTCTCAACTGCTTGCTTGCTGTTGCCGGATGAAAAAATCCGTGAACTCATCCAAAAATATCAACATATTGAAATAATGAAGGTTGATTATGAACCGGATGATCCAGCTATTTCAATCTTTAAGTTTAATGATGCGTCTCATAATTCAGGCGCGATGTGATTCGTAAACCGGCTCGCCTGAGTCGATAAAGAATAAATATAAAGGCAACCTCAAATCAGACCAAAACAATGAGCATCAATCGAAAACAGTTCCTCGAAATGACAGCGGCCATGGCGGGCTCATCTATTATGACCTCCACAATGCCTTGGTTCTCTATATTTAATAATCCGGCCCCAATGGGTACGGGTGCGTCAGACAGAGTTCGCTTGGGAGTGATTGGAGTTGGATCAAGAGGGACAGGATTGGTACAAAATCTCCAGGAACTGGAAAAAACGATGAACCTCGAAATTGCAGCGGTTTGTGATAATTATGAGCCGCATTACGAACGGGCGATTGAACTGACCGGCGGAAATGCTGAAGCGTTTTATGATTACCGAAAAATGATTGATGAGGTGCAATTGGATGGAGTTGTCATTGCAACACCGCTTTACGAGCATGCACAAATGACGGTTGATGCGATGCATGCCGGTCTTCATGTGTACTGCGAAAAATCGATGGCACGCCATCTCGATGATGTGAAACGGATCTACGATACACACATTAAAGAGGATAAAGTTTTGTTGATTGGTCACCAGCGGCTATTCAATCCTGTTTATTTACAATCGATGGAGAAAATTAAGCGCGGAGATTTGGGACCTTTGGTGATGATGCGAGGGTGGTGGACTCGAAATACAGACTGGGTTTTTTATGAAAATACCGGCGGACGCGGAACGGACTTAGACCGACGGCTTAACTGGCGTTTTTATGAAGATCTTTCTGCTGGGATGATTTCTGAACTTGGTTCTCATCATTTGCAAGTAGCGAATTGGGTGCTGGGATCTCCTCCTGAATCGGTAATAGGAAGCGGGAGTATCAACTTTTTTGATGATGGCAGAGAAGTGTACGATAATTTTGGATTGATCTTCAGGTATCCCAAGAATATCCATTTTGTGTATGATTGTATCACCAGTAATAAACACAACGGTGTGCAGGTCCAGGTGATGGGAAATGACGGTACGCTGGAGTTAGAATCAAACATGCAGTTTGAAGAGAATCCACCAGAACCGCCGGCGATGCAAAAGTTAGCAGAATGTATCGAGCAGAATAAGAACGAGGCGATTCCGATTGGAGGAGCAACGTGGGTACTCAATTCGCCGGTTCGGATGGGCGGCGAGTACATCACCCCGGATTATGAGATGAATGATACACTTCTTTACCTCGAAGGATTTGTGAACTTCATCAAAAAAGGAAGGGCGCCCGAAAAGCTGACAAAAGAGGGTTACAATGCATCCGTCTGGACTCTGCTCGCCGAACAGGCAGCTAAAACAGGCGAAAAAGTAATAGCTCCGGAAGAATATATTTTGAGCTAAAATTTGTGCTCAATTTTGACACCTCTGTGATTCTTTGCGCTCTTAGCGGTTTTAAATGTTTCCACACAGGTTAACCGCAAAGTACGCTGAGTGTCGCGAAGAATTGAGATAGAATGATTCAAAAAAGAAGGGCAGAAATAAAAAAAGCGCCCGGGAACACATCTGATCATTCTTCCTGTCCGAAAGATTTTCACAAAAAGGCCGCGGACTATTTTTTCGGCCTATCAACGGTCTCACCGTAGTGGTCTCGTCAAGTGTGTTCAATAGTAATTAGCATAATTCCGGAATGACTGTCAATACCCAAACTCAACTATTTTCCCACAACTTTTCCACAAAGTTATCCACATTTTGACTTGCAAACTCTGAATCACAAACACCAAATTCTAAATATCTTCAACTATAGCTCAATGCATCTGACCGTTTGAGCTTTGGGATTTGAAATTTGGTATTTTTGAACCAAGAAAAAGACTATTAAAATCATTGCATAGATGATGAAAAAAGAAGTACACGAATTCTCCTTTTGGGAACGCGAAGAATGGCTCAAATCACCTGACCTTTTTATTGTTGGTGCCGGAATTGTAGGCGCTTCGACAGCGCTCTTTTATAAGCAACAAAACCCTGGTCACGATGTGGTGGTTGCCGACCGCGGATTTGCTCCCTATGGTGCCAGCACCCGAAATGCAGGGTTTGCATGCATTGGCTCGATATCCGAACATCTGGCTGATATTAGAAAAACGAATGAGCAGACGGTGTTTAATCGCATTCAGAGGCGATGGAATGGATTAAAGCTGTTAAGGGATACAATCGGCGATGAAAACATGGATTACATTCACACTGGCGGATATGAAATATTTACACATCAGGAGAAATTTGATCAATCTAGAGATCGGATCGATAGAATGAATGAAATTCTAAGTGATCGATTAGGTGTGGAGGATATCCGGCGATTAAAAACAAGGTTGAAGGTGCTATCAATAGCGGAAAGATGATGCGTTATTTGCACGAAAAACTTTCAAAAGCCGGCGTTCGTGTTTGGTGGAACTGTCCGGTAACATCAGTTCAATCAAACCGGGCAATTCTGAATGATTCGATTGAAATCAGTCCGAAAAAAACTGTTCTGGCCGTGAATGGGTTTGTATCCAAATTAGCAGATGTTCCCGTAAATCCGGCACGGGGATATGTGTTCATCACAAAGCCTATTCCTGATTTTAAATGGAGAGCTATATTCCATTTCAACGAGGGATATGTCTATTTCCGAAATATTGGAGATCGATTATTAATAGGAGGAGGACGTGACCAAGCGATTCAAGAAGAGACGACAGATCAATTTGGGACTAATCAAACCATCAAAAAATACCTCCTCGATTTTGCTGAAAATATCATAAAAATACCGCGGGATGTGAAGATCGATATGGAATGGAGCGGCATTATGGGGATGACAGAGAACAAGGAGCCGATTATCAAGGAGATGGATCCAAATGTATGGGTTGCAGCCGGACTCAGCGGGATGGGAATAGCCATCGGAATGCAGGTGGCGAAGGATGTTGTGTCAGAGTTGAGATAAACTCTCGGCTGGTGATTGTGGTTTTCACCTGCCGAGTATCCTGAATTTGAATCAATTGACTACATTAAATCGACAGCTGCAACAAATTCAACAGTCCATGATTTGAGGCTGTCTCAAGACTCATATTTCACTACTGATCATTAATCAATCCATCCAGCTCATTTAGCAGCTCACCATATCGCGCATAATCGCCATCTTCGAGGGCGGTTCGAAGATCGGCCCAAATCGACCGAATTTCATCAAGCTGTTCTGCAATTTGTGGATCCACAATAAGGCTGTCGCTCGTAGCCTGAGCGGCGATTCCTTGTCGTGCTAATTCAGTAGCTTCTTGTGGCACAATGAAATCAGCATCCTGACCAAAGAGATCAAAAATGGCCTGCTCGATCGTTGGCTGCATTGAGATGTCATCACCAATGGCCACAATAACTCGCTGAAGTTGAGGAATGTCCACACCTTCAGCCAGAAGGAAGACCGGTTCAACATAGAGGAATGAATTTTCTACCGGAATCACCATCAGGTTTCCACGAATCACCCGCGATCCTCTCTGATCCCAAAGGGCAATTTGCCGCGAAATTTCCGGGTCCTGATCGATTCGTGCCTCGATCTGTGCGGGGCCGTAAATCAGGCGTTCTTTCGGAAGTTTGTAGACCACCAAATCACCGTAATTTCCCGCATCTGATTTGGCCGCCATCCAGGAAATCATGTTATCACGATTTTCGGGAGTGAGCGGACTGATCAGCATAAATTCTAATTTCCGATCGCCGGGTAATCGAGCGAGAACGTAATAGGGTTCCATCGTAAGTTGCTGGCCACCATATTTTTCATTCGGCCGCGTCCATAAATCCTCTTGGTTATAGAATACCTGTGGAGCCGTCATATGATATCGTGCAAACGTCTCGATCTGAATTTCAAAAAGATCCTGTGGATATCGGAAGTGATTTTCCATTCCCGATGGCAATTCACTTCGCGGCTTAAACAGATCTGGAAAAATCTCTTGATAGACTTTTAAAACCGGGTCTTCCTCGTCGATTATGTAATAATTTACATCACCGTTGTAGGCATCAACCACAATTTTTACAGAATTTCGGATGTAATTATACCTTCCCTGGTATTGCTCGGAATAGGGGAAATAGGATGATGTGGTATAGGCATCCTGAATCCAGTAAAGTTCACCATTATTCAAAACGAGATATGGATCGCTGTCGAGCTGCAGAAACGGAGTGATTTTGTTGATTCGCTCCTGAACACTCCGCCATCTTTGAAGGCGGCTATCGTCTCTGATATAATCTGAAAGCAGAATGTTCATGTCGCCCAACTCCCATGCGAAAAGTAACTTTCTGAAAATGTTGTTGAACGGAATTCCGCCGGTTCCCTCATAATTCACATAAACATTATCGTCCCCCTCGGGATAGTGAAGTTCCTCAACTCCGCTGTTTACGATGTAATATCCTGAGCTGTTTTCACCGTAATAGATGGCGGGATTTTCAACTTCGAGATCTTCATTTTCACTGACCGGGGGCAAATCTTTCACCACAAGAATTGGTTCTCCCTGGCTGTTTGTTTCTGTTACGGGGCTCATAACCATTCCATATCCGTGCGTGTACTGCATATGGCGGTTCACCCACGTGTTTGACTGGCTGGGTAGTTCCTGAGCAATTTCACGAGCGGAGAGCATCATCTGTTTAACATCCCCATCAACGGTATATCGATCATTATCGACTGAGTAAAATTCGTAGTAAGAACGGATTTCCTGAAGCTGTTTATAGGTTCCGATCAGCAGGCGCGGATCCCAAAGCCGGATGTTATCAACAGCATCTTGGTTGTTTCGAATATCAGCAATTCCAAGGGTGTCGTCGGCTTCATATTCAACCTCTTCAACACTGTCGAGATTGTAGGCCAACCGGGTCATTTGAATATTTTTTTCAAGATAGGGTGTTTCGAGCTCCAACTCATTCGGTTCCACATTGAATTGTTGAACCATAGTTGGAATTAAAACGCGTCCCAATATAATGACCGCAACAAAAAGTGCCAGAATACCCGGGATATATTTTGTGAGTTTCACCCAGCGGGTTAGAAAGAATATCAGGGAAAGTACAAGGGACAAAAAGAATAAAATCCATATGGATGGGAGCTGAATCATTACATCAGTATGACCGGCGCCGTATACAATTCCATCAGATTTAAAAAGGAGTTCATACCGCTCCAGGAAAAATCCCCAAGCCAGAAGTAGCAGCCAGATTCCTGCGTTTATGGTGATGTGATTGAGAACCTTTGCCCGTGCATCGAACTTAGTGAATGATTGTATTCTGAATTCCCCGGTGAACACATAAACCAATACCAAAATGGCCAGCGTCAGAAATACGATGGACACAAGGGAGCCTTGCAATACATTGAGAAATGGCAGGTCGAACAGGTAAAAACCAATGTCGTTTCCGTAGAGTGGATCAACCTCGCCAAACTCTATGCCGCTGATAAACCGCAGCGATTCATCCCAACGGATATAAAAACTGAAGGCAAACATCAGGGCGATGACAAACCCGGCCAGTGTGAAAAACTGCTTGATCCGTTTGTTTGTAAAATCACTCGAAAAATTGACGTTTACTCCCTGAAGCGGTGTTGCATTCAGATTTACATATTGAAGTTGGTTCGCCAGGTACCGGAAGTTTGTGATGAAGTAGGCGGCGGCAATCAGAAATGCGCCAATGGTGAGAATCACTTGAGTACCGCGGAGTGTCCAGAAAACTTGTGAGTACCCGAGTTCATTCAGCCACATCCACTCAAAAATCCAGGTAGAGGAGATAGACAGAAGAACCAGCGGGATAGCAATAAAGAGAAAAAGGCGAATAAATCGTTTAGACATATAAAAGTTTAGCTCATTTCAGAATTTGAATCAGTATAACAAAATAAGGATTGAAACCCTTACACACGATTGAAAATTAAAAAGATGGACACCGGCTCTACAACCTTCCAAAATAAAACATGATTCGATTAAGAGACTGTGAATTTTTATCATTCCATTATGAGTTCAGGCAAAACCAAAGAATGCCCCGGCTGCGCGATGGATGTACCCAAAGATGCGGATGTTTGTCCCATCTGCGGTTATGAATTCCCAAAGCAACCATTATCCGTAAAAATTGGTGTCTGGATTCTCATTTTTCTGCTTTTGTTCTGGTATTTTTTTTAAGCTTTCCTGATGAAAATGCCCAGTATTCAGAGTATGAACCGATGGTAGCGCTTCGTGTTAACTCCTTGTAAATCATTCATTTTAGCCGTTATAACCCGTATTTTATGGGTGAGCTGACAGCGGACAGCTGATAGCTTTTTTTAATACGAATATAAAATCACTACAAACATCCAATGACTTACCTGGCATTTGTCAGAAAAGAGAGACGACTTCTCTCTTTTGCAGTTTCTTTTACATTTTTTTCAAGCTTCGGACAAACATTCTTGATCTCTCTGTTTGTACCATACTTTCTTACCGCATTTGATCTGAGCAACGCAACATTTGGCTCACTCTACTCCGCGGCAACATTAACCAGTGCAATTGCACTTCCATGGCTGGGTCAGTGGATCGACCGAGTTCCGCTGCGTCAATACAGCATGTATGTAGCCATCGGTCTTTTAATTGCCAGCTTGGTGATGGCCGTTTCGTGGCACATTTCCATGCTTTTTGTCGGGTTGATTTTACTACGGCTTTCCGGTCAGGGTTTGAGCGGACACACGGCACAAACAACTATGGCCCGATACAATGATCAGCTTCGCGGAAAAGCTCTCAGTATTTCCGGGATTGGTTATCCACTTGGAGAAGCAATTTTGCCCTCCATTATTGCGGGATTGCTATTACTTTTTCACTGGAGAACCACATGGGCGATGATTGCACTTGTAATCGGGATTTTCTTCATCCCGGTCTTGTGGTTTTTAATCAGAAGAGAAAAAACAGCTGTTGATGATGATATCATCGATGAGGAGAAAACATCGGCAAGCGACCAATATAAATTGTTGGCCAAAGATGCCAGAACCTGGTACGTGGTTCCGGCTATTTTGATGCCTCCATTCTGGGTTACAGGGCTGTTTCTTTACCAGGTTTCCGCAGCAGATCAGTTAGGTTGGACTGCCGCGCTCATTGCGTCCGCATTTGTGGCGTTTGCCATCACAAGAATTGCTACAGGCTTGTTCTCAGGTCCGATTATTGATCGGTTTTCAGCACAATCTGTTTTTCCATTTTTGTTGATTCCCATGATTATCGGGTTATTCGTGGGTTATTTCTTCTCAGGAGGTTGGGCAGCATTTGTCTACCTCGGTTTGATTGGCGCCACGATGGGTTTCTCAAGTACAATCAAATCTGCACTTTGGGCAGAAATGTATGGCACTAAAGTGATCGGTACAGTTCAAAGTGCTTTTTCATCTATCATGGTATTCAGCACTGCGTTGAGTCCGTTTTTAGTTGGTTATCTGTTAGATCAGTCCGTATCAATGAATTCTATTCTAATGATTGCGATTATTACAAGCATTCTTGCCGGAATTCTATCCTTAAAAATAATGCCTGCATTTTCCGAAAGAAATTCTTAGAGTTGTAGCCATTAAATTTTAATGCCAAAGATTTAGAAGGAGTGGGGACCTCATCTTGTGATGGAGGCCACCAAAGCACAAAAACACTAAAAAATTTTGTGATTTAGTGTTTTGTGGCTACCCGATTGACTGTAGTATTCGATTGGTTGTGACACCAATTAGGACAAAAGTGTAAAAGATTTGTAACATAGGGAGTGTTTAGTTTGATGGTGGCACGTTTTTCCTTAATTATGCGTTGCCACCATAGACAACATGAACAAAGTTTATTCACGATGAATACTTTATTAATACTAACTACACTTCTTTTTGCAATGACTGATATTGATCAAAATGCGACTGCTGATACCGAGACGGCTGTATTTGGAGCCGGATGTTTTTGGTGCGTAGAAGCTATTTATGAGCGAGTGAGCGGAGTGAAGTCAGTTGAATCGGGTTATGCAGGTGGCCATGTTAAAAATCCATCATACAAACAGGTAACTTCGGGAACTACCGGCCATGCTGAGGTTGCGCGATTGGAGTATGATCCTTCGGTGATCTCCTACGAAGAACTGCTCGAAGTTTTTTGGCACACACATAATCCTACTACCAAAAATCGGCAGGGTGCAGATGTTGGTCCGCAGTACCGTTCAGTGATTTTTTATATGAATGAAGATCAGAAAAAAATAGCTGAAGAATCACTCAAGAAAACCGATGCATCAGACCTTTGGGAAGATCCGATTGTTACAGAGATTGAGCCTCTCTCAAATTATAGTGTTGCTGAGGACTATCATCAGAATTATTACGAAAACAACCCAAATGCCGGGTACTGCTCAATCGTAATCGCACCGAAGATCGCCAAATTTAAGAAGGACTTTCCACATCTTTTGAGTGATAAAAGAGCCTCCTGATTGCTGATCTATTCCTAGATTTAATTATTCTGCAAGCACTTACGGAACTTAATAAAGAAGTTTTGTGTAAACTGATATACAATTACTTCGCTTAATATTAATCATCATAACTCAAATAAAATTTCAGGAATATGAAATCACTTACAACTCTCTTTTTAACTTTATTAATGATTGGGTTTCTAAGTTTGCCTGCTACAGCACAGGAGCGCGCAAATGAAGAAGCACGCGTGAGCCCGAATGCCACCGTTAGCCAAACAATTGGAACCACAGAAGTTTTAGTAACCTATGGACGACCCGGCGTTCGCGATCGTGATATTTTTGGCGGACTTGTAGCTTTTGGCGAAGTCTGGAGAACAGGTGCAAACGAGTCTACCGTATTGGTTCTTTCGGATGATGTTATGATTGAAGGTGAAGAAGTACCAGAAGGAACATATTCGATTTATACGATTCCCGGTGAAGATGAGTGGACAATCATTATCAATGAGAAATTATCTTGGGGAACACAGTATGATGAATCAATGGACTTTGCAAGAGTTACTGTGGAGCCGGAAGAATCTTTTAACGTAGAGCAGATGATGATCTACTTTGAAGACGTAACAGATACTGAAGGCGAGCTCGTAATTCACTGGGATGATACCAAAGTACCGGTTACGATTTCAACAGCCAATGGCGGCATGTAATTTCAATTCGAAGTAAAAGTTTTTGGGCACAAGTGGTGAGCTTGTGCCTTTTTTTGTTTGTATTAGGACCGGAAAAAATCACTTTCTAAGATTACTAAACTTTCCTCTTTTCACTCACAAGTTCTCACATCTATTTTCAGATCCGTCGCTTAATAGTCGTTATCGGTAACTTGATTATTCCGGCTTTTGGTGCTTTTTGGTTAGATTATTCTAATTTCAAAGCACCCTATAAGAGACGCTGATATTATGCATGAATTTATTCTACCGTCAAAAGAGCTGGAGTATTTGGTTAAACGGATTTACGAGATCGATATACCCCGCCCAAGCACTTTTGAAGAAAACCGGGTAATCCCGATGGGAACGGGAACCATCACAATTGTTCTCAAGGGCGATCCCCGAATAAAAGGGAAAAACGGTATTCGCAAATTTCCTAAATATGCATTGGGAGGACAGTATTTTCCTGTTTTTTCCTTTGATAGTAAAACTCCCTTGTTGTACTACGGTGTGGCTTTAAAACCGACAGCTTCTGCTAAATTATTTGGGATCTACCTGGCGGATATTCAAAATGATTTTTTATCATTTGATGAGGTCATTGGAGATAAAGCAGATGCCATTCGTCAAAAACTTTTAGATGCAAATTCTACTCAAAAACGGCTATCAATTCTTGATGAATTTATGCTGAATCAGTTGCCGGATGATGTTAACTATAATCACCTCGATGTTGTGATCGATTACATTTATGAAAAGAAGGGAATTCTGAAAGTAAAAGATTTATGTGACTACGAGAATGTGAGTCGCCGTTATCTCGAAAAAAAGTTTAGCGAATACATCGGCTTTACTCCGGGACAATTCATCCGTCAGGTTCGGTTCAATTTTACTTGTGCAGCCATTGCTGAGGGCAAAGAGCCGGTAAACGATATATTGACGAAATTTAAATATCACGACCGCTCTCACTTCATGAAAAAGTTCAAGAAATATCATGGAGATGACCTGAGTGTACTCACCGGTGATAACGACAATTTATTCAAGACTGTCTTTTCCAGGATTATGCGCACCGATCAGGAAAATGAGTTTCATCCATAAAAGGATTTCTCAGCTTTTCTATTTCTGATAATGCATTTTTAGGTTGTTTTGGCCATTCTGCCTACCTCTAAAAAAATCCGTTCGCATTTTTACTTCTTCATTATCAATAAGATTCCTTTTTTGACCGGAGTTCTAAGCTTACCAAAGTAAAGAGCCAAAAAAAGTAATGTTTTGATGCACTTTAAACGAATCTTATATGCAAAATCCGGTACAGACAACGCTACGTATATCAATCAGTAAACTAATTTTTATCCTGAGTTTAGCTTTCCTATTCGGCGGGCTGAATAACAATGTTTATGCACAGATTTATGTGGATGCAGACGCCGCCGGAGCTGAAGATGGGACATCCTGGACAAATGCTTATAAAAGTTTGCAAGATGCATTGGCCGCAGCTACCGGCAGTGATGAAATCTGGATTGCAGAGGGAACATACTACCCGGATGAAGGGGGCAACCAAACGCAACAAGACCGGTCTGCTAATTTTTATATACCGGGAACTAAGAATGGAATTAAGATATTTGGCGGGTTTTCGGGGGAGGAAACGGCTCTTAGTCAGCGCGATCTCGCAACTCATAAAACAATTCTTTCGGGGGATATTGATCAGAATGGCTCTTTTTCGGGGAACAGCTTTCATGTGGTTTTCTTTGATGGAATTGTAAATACTCCGCCCACTGCAGATTTTTCTATTGATGGAACTGCGCAAACCGTGGAATTCACCAATCAGTCTGCTGATCCTGACGGGTCAATCAGCTCCTATTCCTGGGAATTTGGGGACGGATCTACCAGCACTGAAGCTAATCCCACCCACACGTACAATTCCGGTGGTGAATACACAGTGTTGCTCAGTGTGAAAGATAATCACGGGGCCGGCGCTACTAGTACTAAAACAGTTGATGTTCCTGATGACGCGGATCCCCCTACAATAATTCGTAAAACTATGGGTAAAGAGAGTAATGAAAATGAACATTTCCCGATAACCAATACGACTGTTCTGGCCGATGTAACAATTACCGGGGGAAATGCTAATGGCTCAGAAAATGACGACTTGCGGGGTGCAGGGATATTCTGTGATGGAAATGGAAGCGGAAAAGAATGTAGTCCTACATTACAAAACCTGATTGTAGTTAGCAATCAGGCAGATTCATTTGCCGGAGGTTTATTTAATGATGGACAGAATGGAAACGCCAGCCCGCGTATAACGAATGTATTGTTCGTTGATAACCGGTCCGGATCAAACGGGGGTGCTATGTATAATTATGGTCGGAGCGGGGAGAGTAGTCCATCATTGACCGGAGTCACTTTTGTCAATAATCAGGCGGCAACAAATGGCGGTGGCATGTATAATTACAGTTACACCGACGGTACAGCAAAACCGGTTATAAGTAACAGTATTTTTTATGGAAATATTGCTGATAGTGATAATGATGAAACCGGTTCGGGAAATCAGATAAACAATGATGGACAGGCTGCAAATCCTGTTTTAGGTTATTCACTTGTAGAGGGAGGAGTAAACGGCATTGGTCATATTAATAGCGCCAACATTACTTTTGAAGATACCAACGGAAACTCTGTCACTTTCGCAAACAGTACAAACATATCTGGCAATCCCGAATTTAAAGACAGCAATGATCCTGATGGTGCAGATGATATTTTTGGGACGAATGATGACGGATTACTGCCCCAGGATATAAGTCCTCTTATTAATGCCGGGAGCAATACGCCATATGAATCGGGTGGCGTTGCCGAAAGTATAACGACTGATCTGGCTGGTAATACCAGAATTTATGATGGATCTGCTGATCCTGATATTGTAGATATTGGCGCGTATGAATACCAAGGTGAACCGGCTGAAAACGATGAAATTGAACCCGGTGAAGGCAACATACTTTACGTGGATAAAAATGTAACAGGGGGCACGGAACAGGGAAATTCCTGGGATAATGCAATTTCTGAATTGGCCGATGCCTTGCTTTGGGCGCGGACACAGTACAATGAGGCCAGTGCCACATGGAATTCAGACGAACCATTACAAATCTGGGTAGCCACCGGTACTTATCTGCCAATGTACAGTGCCGAAGATGGAAATTATACAGAAGATGGTGGCCGGAGTAACTCTTTTGTGTTGGTACCTGATGTACAGGTTTTCGGTGGATTTGATCCGGACGCTGGTATCGAAACTCTGGATGATGATCGATTACTGCCAAACGATGAAAACGGAACGATTCTTTCCGGTGATATTGGTACCGAGGGTGATGAATCGGATAACGCCAATCACGTTGTAATTTCTGCCGGAACAATTGGCAGCACAGTCCTGAACGGTCTAACCCTTTCCGGCGGATATGCTTTTGCAGATCCGGGAGATGTTATCACCGTTAATGAAGAAACCGTTCACCATAATAGAGGTGGTGGCATCTTTATTTCTAACAGTAGCCCCAGGCTTTCACATCTTTTAATTTCAAATAATTCTGCAAATGAAGATGGTGGCGGAGTACACAATTTAGACAGTTCCCCGGCTATTACGAATGTCATTTTTGAGGGGAATTTTGCAGGATACAACGGTGGCGGGATGAATATTAATACTGTTTTAAACACGGAAGATAGTTCTCCGACATTCACGAATGTTGTATTTGCTGAAAACAAGGCTGACGAAGAATATGGATATGGAGGAGCATTAAGCAACGGTGGTGCTCCGATATTCACCAATGTTACCTTTACAAAAAACATTTCAGGTTCGGGCGGTGCAATTTATAATGCAGGCACCCTCTCCATGACCAATAGCATTATTTGGGGTAACGACGCCCCTTATTACGGAAAAGAAATCTATAACTCCGGCACCATCAATTTATATTACAGCCTTTATAGAGAAGGAGAATACATTGTTTATGATGATGCGGATGGATTTACTGCCGATGAATATTCCATCACTTCTGATCCGCAATTTACTGATGCTGATGCAGGCAATTACTCTCTCCAATCTGTCAGCCCGGCAATCAAAGCCGGTGATCCGGATACTGATCTATCACTTTTTCCCACGAATTCTGATGATAACCCTGTTGATCTGGCCGGAAATCCACGAGTTAAAAATGCCACGATTGACATCGGGTCTTACGAATTTCAAAATGAATTGGCAGAGCTTCCGGAAGGCGAAGATGGCCGCGTATTGGTCAGTAACCAAGATCCATACATATTTAGTATGGAAGATTTCTCCCTTTCCGAATCTGTAAATAAGGTGAATATTCTTTCCATTAGTGGAAAAGGCTCCGTTGCATTGGACGAAAATGAAATTTCCCCGCCGCGAGAAATTCCCGTCGATGATATACGCGATGGATTATTAACATTCGAGGCATCCGGAAAAGATTCGTATGGTTATAACTACGCAGAAATAGAATTTGAATTTATAGGGAGTAATGGACAGACAAGTGAACAAATAACAACTCTGTCGATTGACGTTGGAACAACAAAATTAGAACTGACCGGTAATGAAGGCTGGAGGTTTATAGGTAACCCCTCAGATGGGGATGATATCGCTGAGTTTCTCGATCCCATCTGGATCCAAGGGATGGTCGGTTCCGACTCACCGGATGCACGATTTTATAATATATTTATACTTCATCGGGCTTCATATGAATGGGCGGCTTTAGGTGATTTGAGCGAACCCTTGGTACCGGGCGCATCCTTCATTGTGTACGTTTTTTCTGATGATAATAATGACGGAGATCCCGAGGGTTTTCCTAAAACGTTAACCTCCGGCCAGAACTGGGAGTCGCTTGAAAATAGCTTTGTGTACCAGGGACTGAACTACTATCCGGATCAGGGGCCGCAGGGAGACAGCCACATATTGCTCGCAAATCCACACCCGTTCGGCATCAACTTTTGTGATATGTACAATGAAGAGTCCGTGAATGTTGCTAATTCAATTGATATCTGGGATCCTTCGGCAAATGATGGAAATGGAGACTACATAAATCTGAACTGCTCGGTTGAGGATGTGTTTATCGCCCCGTTCCAGGGTTTTTGGATTCGTACAACGAACCGGAACCCGGAACTGGAAATTCCGAAGTCTTCTTACCTGGAAACCACCGTTGTATATTTCAAAGAATCAAAAAAACAGGATGAAAATCTCTTCAATATAAGCATGACGATTTCTGATGAGCAGCAGGTTTTTTCTAATCAAATAGATCTTTTCTTCTCTGATGAAGCTTCGTCTGGCACAGATCATCTTGATGCCCCAAAACTAAGTCCGGAAGGATTAGCAGAAAGGTGGGTTTCTTTTTATTCAGTGGATGAGGAGAATAACGCTTATAGTTTTCAAAGCCTGCCCAATGATTTTGAAGAGAAAAAGAAAATCCCTCTTGATATCCAAACCACAGAGTCGGGACGGTTCACCCTCGACTGGACTCTGCCGGGCACCCACGTTTTTAGCGGGAATTATTTTCTGCGGGATAATCAAACCGGAGAAGTCATAGAGCTTCGACAAGGATCGGACTACAGTTTTGAGATAGATCCCAGCCAGGCTATGAAAGTTTCGGGTAAGGAAAGATCCGCGAAGTCTTTCGGAGACTTCGCGGATCTGGGGGGTAACTCTACACCCCGCTTCGAATTGCTGATCACCGCCACTGGTGTAGACGGCCTGACCGAACTCGGCGCTGTCCCCGAAGAGTTCACTTTAGATCAAAACTATCCAAACCCCTTCAACCCCACGACAGTGATTAAGTACCAGTTACCGGTTAGCAGTGAAGTTCGGTTAGAAGTGTACGACATGTTGGGTCGAAATGTGGCCACCCTCGTCAACGAACAGGTTGCGGCCGGGCGGCACACCGTAAATTTTGATGCGAGCAATTTGTCGAGTGGAGTTTATCTTTACAGGTTACAAGCGGGGAGCCAAATCATGACCAAGAAACTGACGATACTGAAATAACAGAGCGCATGGGGCAAAGCGCTTGGCGCGTGGCGAATCACAACTATCAAAAATGAAATCCAATTCAACCATGAGAAACAACAAGCAACATGGCGGCCAAACCCAAAAACCTTGGCAATCGCCGCAAATCACAAAACTACCGATCAGTCAAAATACGGAACAGCTTCAACCGCCGAATTCGGGAGAACAATCCTGATAAAAGAAATCAGACAAAGAAGCTAAAAATTGAAAACAAAATCGATGTAGGGAATGCCAATCCCGATATTGGTGCCAAGTCCGGGACGAAAGAACGCAAGATCAAAACTGATTCGTTCACCCATGAGTCGAATACCATAAGAAAATACGTAAGGTTCATCCGCTTCGGGGAACATAAAATTCTCTGTTACAAAAGCTAGTCGTTCAAGCACCCGGTAGCTGCCTCCACCGTAAATTGCATACGTACCAATCTCTTCAGAGGTCGAAAATCCCATCACTCCGCCCGTAATATTTCCACGGTGAAATTCATGGGTGTAATTGGCATAACCGGTGAAGAAACCATCTTCTAGAACGCTTGCTGTGGCAGCTCCCAAACCGCCTCCGAAATAATGACCATCGCTCACTTCAAACCCGACCTTTCCGGTAACAAAATATAATTGGTTGAAGATACTTACGGCAGGAATGAGGCTGAATCCACCGGTGATTGCGATATTATCACTGACGCCATAAGCAAAGTTGTTGAACAGGATGTAGATATTTTGATAATAACCTGTGTTTTTCTTCAGGGGCTGAGCGGTGGGAGAAAAGAAAAGTCGGCTGTAATTCGGGTTCAAAAACCATCGGCTTCCTTTCTGAGTGGAATCGATCTGACGAATTTCCCGAATCCTGGAAAGTTGAATAAAGGTACGGCCATTGTTCTGTCGAAGTTCAAGTTCGGTATCATTGACGGATAATATCGATCCTGTCATAACGGAATTGTTTTTTAATACCACATCCACTGTTTTTGATGAATCGACCGCAACGTCAGACGGCGAAATTTGGGCACATATAATAACCGGGAATAACAGGATGATGGATAGTAAAAAAGCTCTCATTGATAATTTCATGGTTTGATAGAAAAATTAGCTAAAAAATAGTGGTACTGAAGCGACCTTGAAAATTATTTACTACCTGCAGAAGAGTTGAAAATTTTTAAATAAAAAGGGACGCTTGTGCCAAACCCATACCATTCAGACACGCGCGTCCCGTTTATCTAAAATGTTTAGAATCGAATCTTCACATTCGCAAGGATATTCCGCCCGGCTTGTGGATAGTAGTAGTTAAAAAACCGTTCCTGTCCACCTGAAATCCATCCAAATGTGTACCCGTTAGACACATACTTTTCATTCAAAATATTGTTGATTTGAAGTGATAAGCTCACGTTCTGAATAATGGAGAGATCATCCAACGAGTAAGAAAATCTGAGGTCGTTCACTAGATATGGATCGATGGATCGGGCGTCAGTTTGAGTGTTGTCCAAATACTGACGTGACACATATTTAAGAGTCCACTCCGCAGTAAAACTCCCTGGACGATAACTCAGAATAGAGTTCGCAATGGTCGAAGGAGAAAATGCAATATCCACATCGGTATAGGTTTCTGACTGCTGACCGCCGGAGTCGAAATCATCTAAAAATCGTTGATACTCATCAATTTTATTTTGACTGAAGGTGGCATTTGCACTCCACTCGAGATTTGTCAAAAGTCGGATACCAAATTGCAACTCAATTCCCGCGCGATGACTATTCGGTACATTTTCGCGGATATATCCGCCTACGTCATTCACCGCACCCGTCAAAATTAACTGATCTTTGTAATCCATATAGTACAGGTTTACACCGGCATGGAATCGTTCAAAGGTGCCGTCGTATCCCAACTCGTAATCAAACAATCGTTCGGGGTCGGGTCGACTTTCCCGGCTTGATTCCACGTATTCATCTCGCGTGGGTTCTTTTCCGCCGACACTCAGCGAGGCAAATAATCGGTGTCCACCTGACGGACGATAAACCACTCCAAATTTCGGATTCACAAAATTGATTCTGTCGGTTTGAGTCACATCTTCCACCTCACCGGTTTGATCATCAATTCTCAACCCTAGAAACTCATATCCAACCGTTCGATATTGCAGATCAGCATATGCATTGAACTGTGATGTCAAGTAGTAATTCAGTTTTCCGTAGATGTTAAAGTCGGTTTTGAAGCCATTGTTGTTGTAATATTTGTCGCCAAGATCGCTGTTTCCCGCAAAGCGTGACCAAATCACTTCACCAAAATGATCGCCGTCGTACTCGTTATATCCTCCACCAATGGTGAGAGTCCAATCTTCAGGATGTTGCCATACGGTTGAAAAAACGCCTCCATAGAAATGATTATCGAGCCAGCGTCGCCGGACCAGATCAGAATTTGATACTGTTTCTCCGCCAATCTGAATAGGAGAGATATTGTAGGTACTCAGGTCATCATTTCGCCGATACTCCTCATAATATCCTCGTCCGCGTGTGTAATGTAGCGAAGCATTTGCATTCCATGTATCTGTGAATCGATAGGAGTAGTGAAGCTGGTAATGATCCTGTTGGTAGTTATCGGTCTGATCCTCATAGGTAAACTGGTTGAACTGACGATTTCCAAGATTCTCCCTCCAGTGCTCTTCACCCAAAAACAGGTTGTTAATGTATGATTCAAGCTGTTGGGGATTATTTTCTAAAATCGGTTCCGGAACACCATTCCATGCCTGGTAGGTCACTTCCTTGCCAGAAAAAACATCTGCTTTCAATAAACTGTTTTCTCCATGATGCGATCCCGAGAGATAAAACGATCTCAAATTAGATCGAGCCCGGTCGATATATCCGTCCGATTCAATTTTGGAAAGCCGCCCTTCAAACTGCCAGCCGTTGTCCATCAAACCAGAGCCGAGTTGAACGTTGGCTTTTCGGGTTCCGTATGATCCGATTCCGGTGGTGATTTGCCCGTACGCGTTGGGTCGCATCAATGCCGTCTGGAGATTCATCGTTGCTCCAAAAGCTCCGGCACCTTGGGTTGATGTCCCCACTCCGCGCTGAATCTGAATGTTTTGGGTTGAGGATGCCAGGTCAGGCATATTCACCCAAAATACCCCGTGAGATTCCGCATCATTTAAAGGAATTCCGTTGATGGTCACGTTGATACGTCCGGGATCCACACCACGAATTCGGATTCCTGTGTAACCAATTCCGGCACCGGCATCTGAGGTTGAAACCACAGAAGGAGAGGACTGAACCAGCATCGGTATATCCTGTCCTAAGTTTTGATCCTCAATCTCATTTCGATCGATATTGCTGTAAGCGATCGGGGTTGATTCATCCACCCGAAGTGCACTTACAAATACTTCACCACTCATAATTACACGCTCCTCAAGAGCAACATCGATGAAGTCATCGGGATCGGTGATGGTTAAGGTTTTTGATTTATATCCTACAAAACTGATGGTAACCTGATTGATATCAGTCGTAAGTTCGAGCTGGAAAGAGCCATCCGATTCGGTTGAAGTTCCGTTCGTCGTTTCGCTTTCCAAAACCGTAGCGCCTTCAAGCGGTTCACCGGATTGTGCGTCCGTAACCCGGCCTTCGATGCTTTGAGAGAAAAGTTGGAATGGGATCGCAGCCAATAGAAACACTGCGAAAAGAAAAGAGTTGAATTGTTTGAGCATTACGCCTCCGTCAATTTTTTAATTGAAGGAGGGGGTTGCATGCTGTCGTAAGACGCATACGTGCAGATCGGTTTCCCTACGCCGGTATGATCCGGTTCAGGTTCTCAGGGT
>CAYRDO010000034.1:0-26934 GCA_964422985.1 uncultured Rhodohalobacter sp.
GCCGTGAATGGTCAGGAGAATCGGTTTTGAACGAATCGTTAATCCAACGTCAGGGCGTTCAATAAGAGCTTCAATCTTCAAATTACCTGCAACAGTTCCTGCGAATATGTTTGATGTAACCTCACCATTTGCATTTGTTCGAACAACTCCCGGTGTAATCGTTTCGCCCCCGTCAGGCCCTTCTGTAATCCGGAATCGAACATCAACGGCATTGTTGGAATTGATAGCTCGTCCGGTGGAATCAAGCACTACAAATGTGAAGGCGCTGTTACCTGCTCCGCCCGTTTCAGAAATTCGAATGGATTGCGACTCCAGGTTGACCAACTCAATGTTGGCGGCACCACCGGTAGCTCCCTGAACTCCGCCATCATCATCAGACTGCTGATTTCGAATTTTTAAATCCGGTACAACCAACTCCTTCTCGGGTGCTGCAAGAATTGTTATTGAATTTGAAGTAAAACCCTCTTTTTCAGCTCGCACCGTCAAATCGATGACACTGTCAACGGCAACCTCTTCAAAAAGATATTCGCCATTACTGTTGCTGATGGTTTCCATTGCCAAATCCTCGGGCGACACAATTGTCACTGTGGCATTAGCAACGGGGCTCTCGGTATTATTGTCAACGACTTGTCCGGTTACCGTAATAGGCTCATAAATTTCCTCACAACCATAGAAGAAAGCAGCAATAACCGAAAAAGCTAAAAGAGTAAGCGTAAATTTATTTTTCATCCCGACCAACGTTTAGTTAGAAATCGTAATCCAAGAATATTAAAATTTATTAATGATACGTAATCAAGCCCGAAAAAAGAAGTCTGTTCTTTGAGTAAGGTTGAATAGCTATTTTTAAATGCTCTCGGAAAATAATAATATTGCGAATTATAAGTAGGAACTTTTAAAGGTCAAAACATAAAATAGCATCAAAAAGCCAAAAAAACTTCCATTTCTTAAGGGTATTATAAGTGATTTGGCTTCCTTAATTGGTTATAGAATCACGAGAATTAACAATGTACAGTACTTTAAGTTTGAGGCGCTTCTCTATTACTATTTGTCACATTATAATTCTATAACATTTGTTCAGGTTGGTGGATGCGATGGAACCAGTTTTGATCCGCTTTACCCCATCCTTCAAAAAAGACCCGACGCTTTTAAAGGAATTATACTGGAACCGATCGCTGATTATTTTGATGAATTGCATGCCAGGTACAAAGACAATCCAAAGATTACACCTCTTCGATACGCCATTCATAATTCACTGGATGAAGCTGTTTTATACAGACCAGATCCAAGAGTAATGCATAAGTTGCCATCTTTTGCAAAGGGTTCCGTATCGTTTGATAAATCTCATTTAGAGAAATTCAATCTATCGCCGAATGACTATGTTGAAGAAAAAGTACCCTGCAAAACATTGGCTGAAGTGATGAAGGAGCATGATATAGAAAATCCGGACCTGCTTTTGATGGATACGGAAGGTTACGATGCTGAAATATTGTTGAATTACAATTTTGAAAAGTACAGACCTTCAATTATCCGTTTTGAGCACGGTCTGCGCGAAAATTTAACGAGTAGAGATCAACTTGAGAAGCTATTTGAAAAACTTCATTCGTATCAGTATGAACTGATTTTTGATCATTTTGACGCAACTGCCATTCACCGTGAACTACTTCTAAGCATTACAGAATAAGCGATCCAGATAGAAGATTTTATGACAACAGGTGTAAAATATGTCTCCCTACATGAAAACAGCGGTTATGGAATTGCTGCCAAACTGTATATCAAAGCCCTGATGGATTCAGAAGTGGATGTTACATGGACGCCTATGGTCCGCGGAAAAAGCATTGGTATGACCTATGAACCCTTTCAAAAAAGAGAAATTGGTGAACCTGAATTCGATTCGGTTTGTAACAGATCGATCGATTATGAGACCGTAATTATACATACGATTCCGGAATTGTATACCTACTGGAGAGAGCGGGAGAAGGATAAATATCTGATCGGTTATACGGTTTGGGAGACAACGAAACCTCCGGATCACTGGAAAGATTTGATCAATCAGTTGGATCATCTGCTGGTACCGACGGAGTGGAATAAGACCGTTTTTCGTGAGCACGGCATCACTATCCCGATTGATGTATTACCGCACATGTCAGAATTCCGAGGTCAGCCTGCCCGCAATGAGGAGATGCTCAATCCGACGAACGACCGGTTTCTGTTCTATATCATCTCAACCTGGACAGAGCGAAAGGCCATCTGGAAACTGATTGACGCCTATGTAGAAGCTTTCGATGAGAATGACAGGGTTGAATTGCTGATCAAAACCTCAAAAGGAGATGTGCGAAATCCCAGGAATATTCTTTTGAGATATTTCGGACATACGTACCAGCCTGTCCGCAAAACATTTACAAGGTATATGAAACAGTTTAAAAATCAGCCCAAAATTTCACTCGTTGCGGATGATTCGAAGCCCAAAGAGTATATCCGTCAATTGCACACTCGAGGGGATTGTTATGTTTCATTATGCAGGGGAGAAGGATGGGGAATCGGCTCTTTTGAAGCGGCACGATTCGGAAAACCGGTAATTATGACGGGGTTTGGCGGACAAACGGATTATCTTCATCCTGATTATTCCTGGCGGGTTGATTACGAATTGATACCGGTTGTGGATAAGACCGCGCCCAAATCATACGATTCAGATCAAAGGTGGGCTGAAGCAGACATTTCTCAGGCTGCAAACTATATGAAAGCAGTTTACGAAAATAAGAATGAAGCAAAACTAAAAGGGGAGAGGCTGAAAGAGTATATCATTGAGAACTTCAGCAATGAACGAACTGCGAACCGGCTTGTAAATTTTTTACAATCTCTTTGATATTCAACACTATTTAACGTCAGTTCGAGATAAGAATGCGGCTTATCAAACTTTACCGCTGTTTTTTTGGTTGACACAGAAGCACAGAACATCACAGAATTTATCCGTGTAACTCCGTGGCGATTCTTTGTTGATTCACCCTAAAAGCTCCTAAATAGATTGTGATCAATAGTTCTTATATCGAATTCAAGTTATTTATTATAATTCCGGATTGCCGTTTCAAACAGATCAACCATATCGGAGACAAACTTCTCTTTCGAAAACTCTTTACTCTGCTTTAATCCTTTCTCGGACAGTACTTTCCGGAGAATTGGAGACTCCATAAATTTCTTAAATGTAGTCAACATATTTTCAGAGTCGGTTGGATCGATATAAAGAGCTGCTGATCCTGCAACTTCGGGGATCGATGTACAATCGGATGTAATAACCGGGCATCCGTTGGCCATCGCTTCAACAACCGGCAACCCAAACCCCTCATATAACGTGGGGTACACAAGCCCCATCGCATTTTGGTACAACGTAACTAATTGGGCATCACTAATATCTTCGAGAGGGATGATGTTTTTCATCACACCCAGTTTTTCATAGAAATATTTTTCATACTGAGTTAACTCACCAGTAACGAGAATGAAGGTGTCAGTCTGATCTTTCAGAGAGGGAGACACGGCTTTCATCCATTCAAAGAAATTTTTGCGCCCTGTTCGGGGCCCCACATTCAGAATAAATCGTTCAGGAAGGTTTGGGATCTCCGCGGGTTCTGAGCTCAAAAAGTTGGCGAGATAAACGGTTTGAGTTTTGGCGGGATCGACCATGTATTTATTGCAGAGATCCTGTTTGGTGTGATCGGATACACACGCAACTCGTTCGGCCCGTTCGGCTAAATACCCTAAAGCCATGGTATCACGAGGTTGATCAATCAACATATGTGGCCCGTGTATTATTTGCATGGTATCATGCACAGTCATGACGAATGGCTTCTCCTGGATGTGATTCAAAAACTCACTCTCAAAAGCCGGTGATGTGAGGTATACAAGATCATAGTCGGTATGGTCGAGAGCATGGAAAAAATCCTGTCTTTTCTTTTTGAACTTCAACTTTCTAAGAACCTGATTCAGTCTCGGATGGATTTTCTTTTCCAGTAATGGCTTTTTTGCCGGATCGTGCGAAAAGGGGGATCTCTTTGGATATACAATCTCAATTCCGGCATCTACAAGACCCGAGTAAAGAACCGAATAATACCTTTGCATACCCGAGTAGCCAAGCTGAAAAACCTGTGGATCAAAAAGAATTTTCATGATTTCAGACTCCGCGTAAACAGATTAAATAGTTTATAAGGTTACCTGAACTTTTTTTATACTTTCTCTTATTCATTTATGTAGGGGTAACAACTAAAAAAGAACAATGGCTCGGGTGCCTAACTATTTTCATTTCGTTTTTGGGTTAAAGGAACAGTACAAACCATTCCATTTGATGTACTATATCTGCCTTCAATCGTGTATTGAGGTAAACAAACCCGAAAAAGTTTACTTCTATTACGTTCATGAACCTTTTGGTCCCTACTGGGAGCTGATCAAGCCAAATCTAACTCTGGTTAAGGTAGCACCAAATACCTTTGTTGAAAAATTTAAGTATCCAAAAATTGGTCGTAAAAAACTAAACTATGCGCACCAGGCCGATTTCATCCGCGTTGAAAAGTTACTCGAGAAGGGCGGTGTTTATGCCGATATGGATACGCTGTTTGTGAACAAGCTATCCGCCGAATTGTTTGAAAAACCTTTTGTTTTGGGGCGTGAGCCCGACATTATTGCGGAGAACACTGGTGAAAAACAGAGGTCTCTCTGTAACGCATTGATTATGGCTGAGCCGGGTGCAGCATTCGCACGGAAGTGGCTCGATGAGATGAAATCATATTTTGACGGTTCATGGAGTAATCACTCTACCGTATTACCCCAAAAGCTGAGTGAAGAGTTTCCGGATGAGATCCATATCGAACCGCAGACAAGCTTTTATCATTTTCTCTGGACAAAAAAGGGATTAAAAGATCTATTTGAGAGAGACATTGAAGTACCGGATGATCTCTATTCCATACATATGTGGAAACATCTTTGGTTTTCACACTGGAAAAATGATTTCTCATCCTTCAACGGATCGATGCTCAACGAAGAGTACATCCGGTCGGGTGAAACAACTTATGCGAGGCTTGCCAGGCCATATCTTCCAGGCAGGGAAGAATTGAGCAGGGTAGGAAGAGTGTCTGTGGGGAAGCGGGTACATAAAAAGATAAAACATACGATGGCTGATACCCGGGATCTATTCACACGGATAGCTGCAAAAATTCAATATCATATGAATTTATGATGGCAAAAAAGAACGCTTTATTCATCACTCCGGTTCTTCCTTCATTGAAGGGAAGGGGCAGGAATTTCAGGGCCTATCAATGGGTATGGCGGCTGCAAAAAGAGTACCGGATTTCTGTGCTCTGTACATCCGTTTACGGGGCAAATGAAATGGGGGACGATACCGGAATAAAAGAATTAGACTGTGAGATCTACAGATCCGATCATACCTATTCCACATTCCAACGGATTAAAAATCTGATAACCTTCAAACCGAGCACCTGGAATGAAATTGGAGACGTGCTTGAAGAAGAAGCGAAAGTACAGCAGATCCCCAAACCAGATTTAATCGTCTGTTTTAGAATCCAAAATGCGTCGACTGCCCTCCATCTTAGCCGACGTTGGAACGTGCCGGAAGTCTGGCTGGATATTGATGAGGTAGACTCAAGTGTAAAATATCGTATAGCTGATCAAATGCGATCCCAGGGATATCACCTGAAATCGGTGAAAGAGTGGATGGAAGCTTCACTTTATTCATTTCAGGAATCGCGATTGGTTCCTGAGTTCGATACCGTTTTTGCTTCTACCGATGAAGAAGAAAAAAATCTGAATAAACTGAATACCGACGGAAAGACGGAGGTTTTTGGGAATATGTTACCGCTGCTGAGCTCCGATACATCAGTGGAGTCAAATGAATCCTCGTTTACTTTTATGTTTGTGGGGGATTCCAATTACTTCCCAAACCTCGACGCCATCAATTTCCTTCTTTTTGATGTCATACCGGGGTTGGAAAAAATGACTGAAATTCCCTTCCGGTTTATCATCATTGGCGGGTTTGTAGGAAACAGGCAACATCATCAAATTCGGGAATATGATTGCATCACGTATTATCAGGATATGAATGATTTAGAATCTATTTATGATCAAGTAAACGCGGTCATCGTTCCCTTGCGTGCGGGTGGCGGCAGTAGTCTGAAATTCCTCGAAGCACTCCGCTATAAAAAACCGGTGGTTGCCACTCAGGTTGGTGCCAGGGGATTTGATGTTAAGAATGGCGTTCAGGCATTGATCGGGGAAGATTCATCAGAGATCATCAAACATTGCCAAACTCTGATGAATGATTCCGAATTAGCTCAGCATCTCTCAGAGAACGGACATTCATGGTTCAGGAAACATCATTCATTTGATGTTGAAGTAGAGAATAAGCTCCAAATCGTTTAGGCTTGTTAAGTAGAGAGAAGGGAATAGAACCGTTATTAAAGCAGTTGCAAGCAGACTTTACTACAAAGAGAGAAAATGGGCATCATTCATCTTTTTCTTTGAGAAAAGCCCGTAAAAGAATCTTCGAATCATCTACTTTTTCTTCTTTCGTTTGTTAAACCAAACAAAGAAACCGGTTACCGGTAAACTGGCGCTGATAAGACTCACAATAAAAGCCAAAATTTTCCCGGGCAATCCCCAAACGATGCCGGTGTGGATATCATAATAGAGGTGATCCATCTGATCGGCAAGACCGGCTTCCGAAAAGCGTTCAACATCCAGTAATTCCAGTGTGTGCTGATCATAATAGTATTCATCGTGATGATAGAATTTGCCTTTGTACTTGTACATCACAATTTCGATAGCGTCATCGGCCTCCTCTAATGTTGGGGTCATGTAAATGCGCTTCGGATTCGGGTACTGTTCGAGGGTTTTGTAGAATGCACGATCAATGGCGAGGATACTGTCGGTTTTTACAATGTGTGCATTACCAGGATCGGAATGCGGATGCATATGTTCCTGCTTGGTTTCTCCACCCGAAGCAAGATAATACAGTCCGTTATCAAACCATTCGAAGCTCCAGACTAACCCTGTACAGGCAAGAATTAATGCAACAATCAACGCATAAAAACCGGGTACATTATGCAGGTCGTAGTTAAATCGTTTCCAACGAGCCGACCATTTGATCTTGAAGCTTTTTTGTCGACTTCGGGAATTCCAGTTTTTGGGCCACCACAGAATAAGGCCGGATATTAAAAGAACCACGAAAATGAGTGTTCCGATTCCCACTACAAGCCTCCCTGCAGGATCGGGGAGCCATAATGATTGATGGCCGTCTATGATAAACTGGAAAAAGTCGAACTCTCCTTGCAAAACCGATTCTTTTTTGTGAAGAAATTCTCCGGTGTATGGATTCATAAACACTACACCGAAATTGAGTTCTTCATTTTCTGTATAGTAAAAGCCCACGGCTGCAGCTCCGGTTTCATCTTCATAGGTCAGTCCCGATGGAGTTTTTCCGGGCATGTGATCGGAGGCAGTATCAACCAACACACTGGGAGGTACATACGCCTGATCCCGCGCTTCTACAAATCGCCACGGTTCCAGCACATTCATAATTTCAGCCTGGAATACGTAAATGCACCCCGTAATGCTGACAATAAAAACCACGATTCCAGAGGCCAGACCTAACCACAGGTGCAGCCAACTGGCAATCGCCTTCAACTTCTTTTTCATGTTTTGTTGTGTGATGATGGATAACCCGGTTCCCAACCTGAGAGTGTCAGAAACCGGATGATCTTAAATGTATTTCTTATGAGAACGAAACGGTTCATCAGAGTTTGAAGAAGCCTGCAACAAAGTTTGCTTCAACTTCGGCACCTTTTGTGGCGGTGTAGTTTTCAGGATCTATTTGGTAAACGAAAGAGCTCTCTTCTTCTGGAACCACCAGGTAGATGTTCTCGCCATCGTATAAGCTTGTAGCCGCCAATTTACGTCCTAAACCGGCATGCTCGGGCACATCATCAATATAGTTGATGATCTTGGCGGAGAGATCAAGAATGGCCGGTTTCAACGGCCCATCGGACCACATGCTTTGCTCTGAACGATCTTGAGTGTTCATTTCTACAAATACCTTCGTGCCCCCCAGGTATACCATATGAGCTGTGGTTTTCCCATCCGCTACACTATTGAAATCAAACAGATAATCTTGATTGAATTCGGTTTCACCACTGTCAATTCGCAGGATTGCCGGTTGTTTCGTGTATTGGCTGTATCCGTTTGCCGGGTTGGAATGAGAAAGGGCATAAACGTTTCCATTCTCATCTTTGATCAGGCCGGACTGAGTTCCGAATCCGCCGATAGGTCCTGTACGTTCATCTTTGATAACTTTAACAAATTCAAGTTCCGGATAGCTGAAAACGGCTACGCGGGCGGTGTCGGTTAGTGTTGTTGCAAATGTGTTTGGATTGCTGGCGTAGTAGCTCACAAACAGGTGGTCGCCGGCCTGAACCATGCCGGAGTATGAACTCGTAGAGTCTGAAAGGTTGGATGCTGCCGTAAATGTGCTGTTTTCTAACGCCACCGTTTCCGAGTTGATCTGGTGTAGAGCAACAACATCAGAAGAGGAGGACATCTCAATGCCAATCAGTTTACCATCTTCTGCTTCCACAACATCCTGAAGGCTATTATCGAAAGAGGAAATTCCACCGGTTTCAACCAGTTCACCCTCTTCTGTTTTATCAATAGCTATAATGTCCGTGAGTTCAAATCCACCGGTAGCGTAAATGGTATTATCGATCTCGTTGTATGTATAGTATCCAAGATGATCGAGGCCCTGGCCTACAGCAGAGAGACTTCCTGTCATCACATCATAAAAAGGAACGGTATAGTAGGTAAAGTTACCGTCTGTGCCCTGATAAGCTAGAGAGAGAACAAAAGATTCTTCTTCTGTTTCATCAGGATCGGGGTCAGAGTCGTTTACAGAATCTGAGCACGATGAGAAAAGTAAAGAAGAGACTGCAAAGAGAGAACCAAGGAGAAAAAATTTAAATGTCGCGTATGTTTTCATTTTGTATTGATTAGTGAGACAAGTTATTTAAGATTGTATCGTAGTTTGATGCTAAAGGCCCGTCCGGGCTTCTGCAGATAGTATTTGTCGTAAAGTCTGGAATCGAACAGGTTGCGGCACTCGGCTGTAATACTGTAGTTACCGCTGCCGAAGGTATAACCAAGTTCAACATCGTGTGATACCTGTCGCGGGATGATATATTTGTCACTTCCGGAACCCAGTTCCGTCCAGGTGAGGGAGTATTTTTCCACGAAATTCATAAAATAATTCAGGTTAAGAGCAGAGCTCTGAGAGAGAAAATCGTTGAAGGTTAAACCCGCGTTGATGTTTGCAAACAGATAGGGTCTGTTTGGAATACGGAACCCGTAGTGATAATTGGTTTGCCAACCTGTATCCGTAAAGGAGCTGTTATAAACTCTTTTGGCCTGATCCGTAATATCCTGATATGTAAAGTTACCGCCCAGTCTGAAGGTTTCTCTCCATTGGTATTGAACGCTTCCTTCAAGGCCCATCACCCGGGTTTTACTCAGATTGTCGTACCTGGTTTTGGGACTCGAAATCGTTACGACGGTATAAATCAGATCTTCAGCCTCGCGGTAAATCCCGCCAAGTCCTAACGATACAATATGGTCATCCTGGATATTCAGGCGATATTCTGTCCCCAGGTTAAAGTTGTGACTTTTTTCAGGTCCCAGATCCGGATTGGGCTCTACAAATAGGCCATCCCCAAAAATCTCTTCCGGAATAGGCATGCGTGATGTTCGTTCGTAGGAGAGTTTCAACTGCAAGCCGGGAGTAACGAAATAGGTAGAGGCCAGCCCGTAACCCACATCATGTTGGGAATTTTCAACGGCCTCTGTTCGTCTTGTATCTAATCCGAAATCCAGCTCTTTGGAGGTTTCAGACCGAATATGAAACCATTTCCCAAATACCGTAGTGCTCCATCTGTTTGATAGATCGAATTTGTAGGCTAGTCCCAAAACCTGCTTGGTTTGGGCTTTGGGAAACTTATTGTCGATGTTATCGGGGTGTTCGATATCATGAGCATTCCGGTGGAAATAGTTCAGCGAATAATTCACAGCCAGGGAACTGCGTGTATTAATGGCATAGCCGGCATTGATCTGCGTATTAAAATCCTCTTCATCTAATGTGGTATTGGTCCGGTATAGCTCACCGTCATTTGAAGGAGTGCCGTCGGCTGTTCGGACGACCGTTTTTTCACCCTGCCAGTTATATCGTACTCCCCGAAGAGTGTCCACTACCTGTGATTGATTCAGGCTTAAAGAGCTGTAAATGCTTACATCAAGTCCGTCGGTAAACAGGTTTTTCTTGTTGTACCGTAATGATGGCGTTACCGATTTGTTATTACGCGTGATACCACCATACACGGTATTCATCGTGGCGCCGTGCTGAACTTGTTTGTCATTACCGGAAACGGCAATTCCTACTAGAAGATTATCTGCAAAAGGCTTATTTACATATCCTGTTTCCAGTTTTATAGTGCCGGAGCGGTAACGGTCATGAAATCGGGGGACCCAGGTTGTATCAACCACAGTATTGTTTTCAACAATTCGTGCTAAGACATCGTAATCGTTATCGGAATAGTTACCGAACAGATTTCCTCTGAATGTGAATCCAGTCTCGGGATTTGTGACAGCTCCGTTCACAGATGCGCGATGAGTATTAAATGAGCCGTAGGAGTAAGAAAAATCAGCATAATTGTGAAGGCGATTGGTATGAATATTTACTGCTCCGCCAAGTGCATCGGTTCCCAGCCAAACAGGAACAACCCCTTTATAAACGTCAATATGGTCCACCATGTTAACCGGAATGTCTCCCAAATCCATTGAACTGGAAGAAGCCATGGGAATACCGTCGATAAAGAATTTTACCTGATCACCTGAAAAACCATTAAGGGAGAAATTATAGTCAGACCCCAGGCCGCCTTCTTGCTGAATGCGAACACCCGGTACGCGATCTAATACGCCTTTTGCATCGCTTGTACTGTTTGCAAGGCGTTGTGCTGACACCGAGCTCACCTGGTAGGCTTGTTCTATAACCCGACGGGTAGCTGATTTTGCTTCCACCACTACATCCCCGCTTTGATATCGTTCCTGTTCTAAAACGATATCAAGTTCAACAGGTTCGCTGCCGGATATTTCTATCTCCTGAATTTCAGGCTGAAATCCAACACTACTAATTTTTAACCGGTAGGAGCCGGGCTGAATACCATTAATTTTATAATTTCCCTCAATGTCGGTACTTGCACCTTTGTTGGTGTCAATCAGTATTAAATTGACTCCAGGCAGGGTTTCTCCGGTTGGAGATGTTACCTGACCATACAGAACCGCAGTTAGGTTTTGTTGAGCAGATATACGAATCGGTAACGTCAAAAAAACCAATAGTAGAAAGAGAGCTGATAATAACCGTGTAAAACGCATTTTTTCTGTCCAGCAGAGCCTTGAACGGGGTTCTCTATTTATATTTGGTCTAAATAAGAGCAGAAAATACAAGGAAAGGAGAAGCCGGTCAACTAATAAAAGTGATTTTTTTAGTTTATGTGAGAGGGTATTTCAGATACAATACTCCAAGAAAAGAAGCTCTGAAGAATATCGAAAAGGAGAAGGCTGAGATTTCTGCCACTGTGTAAATCCAAAATACCTATTCTTTTCTATTTTGACAATGAATTGGCTTTAGCTGTTCTAAAGGTTTAAAAAAACTTTTTACACTTCATGAAAACCTATTTCGGGTTGACGATATTCAGATAATTTCAGGGGGAAGACACAACGGTTAACCACAACTGGCAAAATATTATTGTTATCAAACAATCACTTACGAAATTCAAACATTAATCCTGAATGAAACTATAAAGAAGCAAAAATAATACAGGAAATTTACCTCTATTGTGTTGTGTGTAATGAAGTACATCACCAAGAGAGTATTCTGTCCTTTTAAAGTTTCTAATTGAGGAGGCTCAATTCGATCTATTGGGTCTTGTTAATTACTCTCCCAACATGGCAAATAGAACGATAAGCGGTAGATCATTTTGGGATTCTTGATACTTTTTCTTTCAACAAATGAGCTGAATGAGGGGGTAAGGTCTGACATCTCTAAATGATGGTTCGATTCGTGTGTTTGAGGCTTTAGTCCATCTATAAGGCTATTCTCGAAATTGGATTATGTCTGAATCATTACACACCTTTCAGCGATATCTCCAGTAAAGGCGGTGATTGAATTATTTTTTCTTCTATTTAATAAGTATATAAGACCACTTTGTTGGAATTTTTTAATCCGTTGAATATGGTCAGAGATTTAAAAAGATCGAATCGACTATTATACAGAACATTTGAGAGCCTGCATGAGAGCGTAATCATTCTTGATGCTAAAAGCAGAGAAATCATTGAATGTAATGGGGCAACCGAAGAATTGTTTGAATATTCCAAGGATGAGTTGATTGGTAGCACAACTCGAATACTTCATCTGGATGAACATCATTTCCAATCTTTTCACGAACTAACCATTGATGAACTTGAACGAACCGGCTCAGCCCATATAGAGTTTAAATTGCAGAAAAAGAATGGAGAGGTTCTTGATACGGATCACACGGTTACTTTTGTTTATGATGATTCGGGAGATGCTACACAAGTAGTTAGTGTGGTTCGGGATATTACTGAGCAAAAACAGTATACAAATCGTTTGAAGAATGAACGAAATCGCTTGAAAGAGGCTCAGCGAGTAGGAAAAATTGGAGATTGGGATTATGATGTAGAGAGCGGGGAGATCTTTTGGTCTGAGCAGATTTATAAAATATATGGGCGGGATACTAAAAAAGGCCCGCCCACTTATGAAGAATTACTGGGATACTATGTGGACAATGGAGAATTTCTGGATAAGAACATACAAAAATCTATTAGTCAAGGAGAGGGCTATGAATTTGATTTGGAAATTCTAACAGAAAAAGGTGAAAGAAAATATATCTATCACCAAGGGAAAACAGACCTGGATGAGGAGTCGAATACTGTAAAGCTTCACGGGATTGTACAGGATATTACTGAGCGTAAAGAGAAAGAGTTAGAAGTTTTACGACGAGAACAGTTATTGAGTGCTATCACAAATAATGTGGATGCTGTTGTTTTTCGATATGTGCTGAATCCTGACGGAAGTGATGAAATGAGGTATGTGTCAAAGAGTATTGAAAGGCTTTACGAGATAGATGCTGAAACAATCATGAATTCAACTCATCGTGTTTGGGATTTGGTAGTGGACGAGGATGTTGAGCCGTTGAGTCATTCCATTCAGATGTCTGCTAAAACACTGGAGAACTGGGAGCATCGTTTTAGAGTAAGGTTGCCGAGCGGAAAATTAAAGTGGATTCAGGGGCATGGACATCCAAACAAGTTGGAAGATGGGTCTGTGCAGTGGGATACAATGATCATGGACATCACAGATCAGGTACAACAACAACAAATTAATGAAACGTTAATTCAGGAAGTTCATCACAGAGTAAAGAACAACCTGGCAATTATCACCGGTTTCCTGGAATTACAACTGTTAGATTTAGAAGAAGATCGCCGTGAACGTCTCCCTCTCGAACGAGCGGTTACGAGGATCTATTCTATTGCCGAGGTGCACAAGTTATTGTATGAGGGATCAGACTTGGTGAGCATAGATGTGAGGAAGTATTTGGAGGAACTGATCGACCTTGTCACAAACACCATAAAATTTGGAGATGAGTTTGAGGTTGATCTTCAATTTGGTAGTCTGCAAATGAATGTGAATGAGTTGACCCCACTTGGCATACTTATAAATGAGTTAATAACCAATTCATTGAAATATGCATTTGATAAAGAGAAACAAGGGCGTATTACGATCAAGATTTCAAAAGATGACTCAACGTACCAAGTTACATATAAAGACAATGGACCGGGTATAGAATCATCCACATTTGAAAAGGCTCAGACCTCAGGATTTAATATTGTGAAAATACTTTTAAATCAACTCGGCGCAGAACACAGGTTTTTAAATGAGAATGGATTTACGCTTAAGTTCACATTTAAAGAACGTAGAAAAGGAGCACATGGAAATCTTGGTGTGAATACGTGATTGCTCTCCGTCTATAATTTTTGGTTGCGAACTGGGTAGGGTTCCATCGATCCGGTTTCTACTAAATCTTTGCTTGCCAAGACCATTCGAAGTTACATTTCGATGAAACCCTAATTATCCAACTTATTTGATTTGATGATTATCAGGCAACTCTATTTAAATTCGCCGCATAACTCGTTCAAGTAGTAATTCTTCAAAAGGAAATTTTATTCTGAATCCTCCGGTAACAGTCCACGCAATACCGTACCATGTAGATTCAGAACCTGACCAGCGACGGATCTTAATCGTATATGTTTTACCCGGCCTGCCAGTAAACTCCACGATTTCATAACTATTGTCCCATGAACCACTGTAACCAACCTGTGCTCCATTCTCATCGTAGACCTTAAGATCAAGATCAACAGCTAAATTTGAAGTGTAAAGTAAGCCAAGAAAACGACTGACTTTCGAGGTCCATGCAAGGGCCACCTTTATTTTTCGAGGACCAAAAATCCAGTTCGGTACGGATACTTTGTACTCAAATTTGGAAAGTTTATTACTGTCAAAATCCGAAGAGGTCAATAATCCCACGTTCCATCCGCGCCGCGTTGCCGGAGCATTTTGCCATCGGCGATTTTGGGTTACAGATCTGGCTTCAGAACTGTTAACAGCTCCTGCACCGTCTCCCGCATCTACCCCGGAGGTAACATCTTGCCACCAGGTGGAGCCTTGCACATTTCGGTCTGCAGATGCGAGAAGAATAGCCCGGCATCCTTCCGGCCAGTGTTTTAGAGTTGAGTCGGTTCCCTGGATAAGGGATGCTACTCCCGCAACCGCCGGAGAGGCCTGACTCGTACCGGTCATCGTAATTTCGTCGGCTGTAACGCCGGTTCCGTTTGCAGAAATTTCAGGTAATTCCCTGTCACCATGCGCCGATGTCGGATTTCTGAATACCGAAGAGTTTGCCATTGCATCAGCGTCGTCATTGTGGTTCCCCACTGATATTGAGTTATATCCCTTGTGATTTACAAACTCACTGCTTGGCGGATTAATTTTATCCGGATCTCCATTCCAGAAGTTACCGGCAGCATGAACAAAGAGGGGATAGGGCCAGTGAAGGGCAAGCCAGTCTTTGTAAAGGTCATCGCTGGATAATGCTCCGGAACCTGGTTCGCTGCTGCGGTGAAAACTCTGATTTATAACCGTACACTGCTGATCTTTTACAGCCCAGGTAAGAGCCGCACGTTCAAAATCATTCGCTGAATATAGGCTGCATCCGGGTGCATGACCGTTCGGCGTATTAGCTTCCTTGTTGCGGATGATAGCATGAACGTTTTGAGAATGGTTTGACGTTGACGGGTTCGACTTATATTTACCCGCTATCGTAAGGTCTGAGTTACTGGTTGGGCCGCTTTCCCATACAGCAACCCGCACGCCGGATCCTGTCTCACCTGTAGAATGGACTAGATCTGATTGGGCGATTGAGATAGAATCCTCCAGGTCTTCAATTCCCTTTTCTTCGTGCAGAAACAGTCCGGCCACTTCATCTTTGGATTCCAATGCACGCAAAGAGGACACCGGCATTTTTACAGTTACTACAGGAGCGATTTCATCCACATGAATAATCTCAACATCATCCTCTAAAGATGATGCTAATTTTTGAGTCCGTTCATACATTTGATGGCGTAATTCCTCGGCCCGGCGTTCTGCTGAATTCATATCGCATTCATGAAGAGGACGATCGGAGGCAGTTGGGTCTCCTTCATCTATATCAAACCAGACATCCACCAGAAGGGTATCATTTTTTTTGGCCGACCGGACGGCAGAAACAAGAACCGGGTGTACCTTCACGTGTTCGGATCTTGATTTCTTCATATGCTCAGTAAGTAATTCCTCACCGTCTACTTTATTCCCCTTATCATTAAATTCGATAGCCACCGGCTCGTCGTTCTTCCGGTTCGTAGCCTTGATAAAATCTATGTACCCAGATTTAGGCGTCGAATCAGAACTCAGGCGTTCTACTCCCTTATCATTGAGCCGAAGCCGCACGAAACTTTCTATCCGTAATGAATCTGATATTTTGGCTTCCGTAGCAACAACTGTGAAAGGGATTTCTACCGGCTCACTTATTCGTCGGGATTTTTTGTCCGCCAATGCTTCTACAACGAACGTGTATTGACCGGGTGTGATCTCTTCCTCGTGAGACCATTTATATTGCCCCTTTTTTCGGGTAGAAGTTACTTTACCGTCAATGCCTCGAACCCCAACAGCCCGGGCTACATAGTCAGGATCTGCATTCGGCGGAACATTGAAAGTAATTGATGACTTCGTAGTTAGAATTTCGTCACGTACTAGGTTTATGTGAACTCTGTTATCTTCTATCTCTTCCTTTTTATTTTTCATCTCTTTCTCCATTTATTTGATTATGTACTGATCTCATACACATTTCAAGAAATACCATATTCACTTAAATAAGATTAGAGTTGATTTTGCTTCTAAGTGTGAATGGTGGAATTGCTTTTCAAATGTATATTCCCTCTCAGATTTTTGAGACTTTGGATCGTCTCAAAAATATTTGTTAGATATTAATCTACTTTAATGTCTAAATAAATATTCTGTTAGAATAAATATAAATTAGATTCAGAATATCATTCAACAAGAATATTTAGGGAATTTTTGAATTCAGGGTTTTATCTAATTACACCTAAATGAAGGTTTTGGTAAGCAATTTAGATCTTTTTCATAGAGTGTTAAATGATGATTCCCTGGAAAGATAGTTGAGAAATTTAAACTGTTGATATCATTTGTATTAGAGGATATGTAATAGAATATTTTGAGTCCGAGATAATGACTGATAAGATGCGAATATTAGATTGCAATGGCTGATAGAAAAAGAAACCCAAAGAACTTATAACCTTACCGACAACGAATTAATCACTACATCTAAAGATCATGTAAATTTCTATTTTGAAGATATCGCATTCTCAAATTTTAAAGTGAGGAAGTACATTGGAGATCATATGATTTAGTTTTTGACTACACAGTTTTGGATTCCAGATCTTCAGTAGAACCTATGAATTTTGACGGGAGAGCTTAATTAAAAAAAATTATTCAAGTTTTTTCCAAAACTAGTTGCAGGATTAAAACTAGTGAATTTAATTACTGTATATTCTTTTCGTCCAGATAGTAAGGGTTAATTAATTCTCAAAATAAATAGAGGGAGGGAAGTATGGCGATTTTAGTTTTAGACAAAGGAGAAAGATTTGAACACTCTCACAAACATATTAGCACTTCGGAACTATTAGAAGGAAAGGTTAAACTTATCATGGGAGAAGATGAGATTGATATGGAAGTAAATAAAGTAATTAACATCCCTGAAAACACCCCTCACATTATGGTTAATGTGGGGAACGGTAAAGCGAAAATTGAATGTCCTTCTCACTGAGAGCTTTAAATAAGGGGGAGTAATGAACTTTAAAAAAAGGCTTTCCTACCGACAAACGAAATATAATCTTAAGATTGAATTTGAAAAAGTATTGCCAAAAAATGAGGATTCAAAAGGGGATATAAGCGAAACTCAAATCGAAAAATACAAGGGTCCTGGTCCACAAGTCGAAAATGATAAAAGTAAATTAGGGTCTTTCGCTCTCAAGACTTTAGTTTTTGTCAGTTTGCTTATTTCCATCCATGCAATTATTCATGAAAATCTTGCATTAACAAACTTACAACAATCTGATAAGTTGTATTCTCTGTTTTCATGGGAAATAATGGATTTAGATGGGGCTATGACGTTGTTGATAGGTGCTTTAGGTGTTGTTGCTGTTAGATATCAAATTGCTCAATCAATGAAACCACATCTTAATTATAAAGGAGAAGCTTTATTTCAATCTAAACTACTAGGAAACAAAAAAGTTTGGCGCATTACTTTATTTAATATAGGATCAGGTTTGGCTGAAATTCAGAAAGTTATTTTCAGAGTTAAATTAGGTGAGAATGAGCTGGGGATTATAATTTGTCAAAAGATGATCTTGTTAAATATTTCAAAGAAAACAATATAGAAGAAGGAAAGGATATCTATATAGCAAATTTTGGTTTTGGTTCTGCCATAAGTAATTCAAACCCAGCAATTCTGGTTGAAATACCAAAAGAGATATTAGGTAAAAAAATAAGAAGATTAGATATGAAAATTGACTTTAAAGGATTTTTAGGGAATGAATATCAAAAGGAAGTATTCTGTGTACCGAGAGGTGAAATCGATAAATATTTCAATGGCATAGATGACTCATATATGAAAATTAATCCTAATACATCTGTCTCTATAAAACGATCCTTAATAAGAACACTAATTCGAAAATGTTTTAAATATTAGGTAATAGTCCATCCTTTCTAGAGAGCTACTTCAAGAATTTCAAATCTAATTCAGGATACAGACGACTTATTTTGGGTATTATTCAGCTTTATTTCAATAAATCATCCAGTTTTGCATAAAAGGGCAATACATTTCTTAGAGTTATATAGTTTTTCAAGAAATATAAGGTTGAGTTGTTTTGCTGATAGCATTCTTCCCGCTTTTCCCTGGTTGGGCTACTGGCATTATCAAACCATGGATACTTTCTACTATCAGTGTAATCATCTTTTTTGATATGTTTGTCAATTAAACTAAGCTACACAGAGGGCTAAATCATGAAGTTTCTAGAGCTTTTTATACATGTGTATTTTGAATGGGAAGCTATTCAAAGGATTACGTATAAACTTGTAAAAAAACTTGTACCAAAAAATAAAACCCTTGCAAGCCAATAGCTTATAAGGGTATGTGTACCCGGGGCGGGACTCGAACCCGCACAGTATCGCTACCACCGGATTTTGAGTCCGGCGCGTCTACCAATTCCGCCACCCGGGCAATAAGAAGATTTCAAATATAAGGGTTTAACCGCTACTTCTTCAAAGTAGTTTTGCTCTTTTTTTATTGTCCCTTGAAAGAGATATCAAAATAAATATCAAACGGACATAGAACAGAGGTCTGACATGGTCTTCATCCGGCAAAAAAGAAATATAGGAAGCCAAGTATTGATTTACTTGGAAAAAATGATCGGCTCAGACAAATGGAATAAAAAAAGGCTCTGTATACTGCATACAGAGCCTGTATATTTTTAACAGCGAATGTATCGTTTACCTGATTTGGCCTCTCACTTCACCACCAGGGTTTTGCGAGGTATGAACATTCACATACGTATTTCCGGCTTTTATCTCGTCTACCAAATCCTCAATAGATTGCCCGGCAAGATTTCCGACAAGATCATCAGCGGTGATAATACCTTCAGCAAGTACACCCTGGAATCGTCCTTCAATGAGTTGTGGAGGAGGCGAAGAAGGGTAGAGCCAGACAACAACTCCGCCATTTACTCCGGCCGGAGCATTGTGAATATGGGCCATTAACACATTTTCAATATTGGCAACAATCAACTTGTAGTGAATGGATTCCCCATCTTTACTCAACTTAAACGTTGCCTGCCCCTGCGCATTGGTTTCAACAGAAGGCACTTCGTTTTCACCCTTCAGATGTGTTCTGAAATTGCGCTGATTTTCTTTAGCGGCAAATAAGTTGCTGTCCTCGGCACTCAGTTTATTCGCTGACGAATCGTTGACTGAATCTAACGTCTGATCCTGGCAGGCATATCCAACAAGAGCAATCATTAGTATCAGTCCGGTAATCCATCTTAATTTACTTTTCTTCATAACATCTCCGTTTTTTGTTTTTGTTATGGTTGCAGGTTCTCTATCTATATTGCCTTGGGTGATTCGCAACCCTCGGTACATATTAGCCCATACAAGAAATTTTACTGAATGGTTGCCTGACGGATCAATTAAAATTCTCTTTCTGAATGCCCAACTTTATGATCCTGGAATTTAATGTAGAGGGAGGAACCCGGAGTTTTTTTAAGCAACAGAAAACCGGGCTTATCATCTTCATCATTTCTTCGGTGAGGATTCGTTGCCTTCAGGATAAATCTAAATCAATTATCCAGATAAAAGGGAACGTTAATTCCGGGGAAATCATAGATATTAAAAGAATATCAATACACAGAAAAACCAGAATAATTTAGAACCAAATCAAAGGTGTCACAGATGTTAAAATGGAACGATGTAGTTAACTTCGCTAACAATGGAAATCCGACGCCTCCGAAGAGAGTGGAAAAGAGTGACGAGGAATGGAAGGAATTGCTTACGGCCGAAGAGTTTGCGATAACCCGGAAAAAAGGAACAGAACGAGCGCACAGTTCGGAACTCTGCAACTTGTTCGAGCCGGGAATCTATGCCTGCACATGCTGCGATACTCCTCTTTTTGATTCAACTGAAAAATTTAAAAGCGGATCAGGCTGGCCCTCTTTTTCACAGCCCATTGAAGTAGAACATGTAGCCTACCATAATGACAATAGCTATGGGATGGAACGCATTGAAGTGACCTGTAATATTTGTGATGCCCATTTGGGCCATGTTTTTCCGGATGGTCCCACACCCAGCGGCTTACGTTACTGCATCAATGCCGTATCCCTGAACAAAGTAGAAGAGAAACAAACACACACCTAAGAAATATGTGAGCTGGAAAACCATGGTAAAAACGATCATTGATAATCAGGAAAGGAAACGGTTCAAAATCCAGATGGACCATTAAAATTGTGCCGCGTATCTACACAGACCGCGCCAATAAACTCACAGCCTTGATTTTTTCGTTCTTCTGTATCAAGACAAAAGGACAAGAAGAACTTATCTATTGAACTGCAATGACTTGCAGCACAAACGGGAGCAAATACATGGGAAGATCAAAAAAAGGTATTATTATCCTCTAAAGGAAAAAAAATCTAATCAAGACTCACCATGCTGAAAATAGGAATAGCCGCAGATCATGGAGGATTTGAACTGAAAGAAAAACTCAAAGAGATGTTCGATTCTTCTGCTTATGAAGTAGAAGATTTTGGAGCTTCATCCTTTGATGAAAATGATGATTACCCGGACAGAATTCTACCGCTGGCTGAGGCGATATCTGACGGCCGGATCGATAAAGGCATTGCTGTTTGCGGAAGTGGTGTTGGAGCAGCCATTGTTGCCAATAAGTTGCCGGGAGTACGGGCGTCGTTAATTACGGAAACGTATTCAGCTCACCAGGGAGTAGAGCATGATTACATGAATGTGTTATGCATAGGAGGACGAGTAGTCGGTACGGCTCTTGCAGAGGAAATTGTCGAAACGTTTCTGAAGGCTGAGTACCGGGGAAAAACAGGGAATCGGTTCGAACGCAGATTGCAAAAGGTCATTCGAATTGAACATAAATATCTGAAATCATGAGCAACAAACAGGCAGACTTCGGGATGGTAGGTTTAGGTGTGATGGGTAAAAACCTTCTGCTGAATATCGCAGAGAAAGGATTCAGCGTTGCAGGCCTCGATAAAGACGCCGATAAAGTTGATTCATTTACCAAAGAGGCAAATTCTTCAGATCTGTATGCAACCACTTCACCCACTGAATTTATCCATTCACTGAAAACTCCGCGAAAAATTATGATGCTGGTTCCGGCCGGCCGGGCCGTTGACGCCGTTATAGATGACCTGCTGCCGCATTTGGAAGAGGGAGATCTGTTGATGGACGGAGGCAACTCCTTTTTTTCCGATACGAATCGAAGAATCCGGCGCCTTTCAGAAAAACAGATTCATTATATGGGTGTGGGAATTTCAGGAGGAGAAGATGGGGCTCGCAATGGCCCGAGCATCATGCCGGGTGGAACCGCTGAGGCCTATAATAAGATCAGCTCGATCCTGGAAGCTGCTGCGGCAAAGGTAAACGGCGAACCGTGCGTCACATTGGTGGGACAGGGGAGTGCCGGGAACTATGTAAAAATGGTGCATAACGGCATTGAATATGGATTGATGCAGCTTATTTCAGAAGCGTATCACCTGATGAAGTCGGGAATGGGTCTTTCGGATGAAGAGATTCATGAGGTATTTGCCGAATGGAATGAAGGAGAGCTGAACTCTTTTTTGATAGAAATTACAGCCGATATCTTTGCTAAAAAAAGTGAGGATGGAAGGGGGCTCCTCCTGAATTATATTCGCGATTATGCGCATCAAAAAGGGACCGGTCAATGGGCATCCCAAAGTGCGATGGATCTACAGGTTCCTGCACCCACCATCGACATGGCGGTGATGGTAAGAGATATATCCGCCTGCAAAGATGAGCGGGTGGCTGCCGGGGCACTGTATAAGAGTGAGCCTGTAAAGAGCACGATCGATAAAAAAGAGTCAATCGACACCTTGCAGCGTGCCTTGTATTTTTGTTTCATCTCCACCTTTGCACAGGGATTATCGTTGATAAAAGCGGCTTCAAAAGAGTATGAATATGGTATCAACCCGGCAGAAATTTCAAAAATATGGAGAGGGGGTTGTATCATCCGGGCAGCAATGCTTGACGATTTCAAACATATTTTCACAAAAAACCCTTCGCTGAAAAATATTCTGATGGACGATGCTTTAGCCGGTAAACTTTCAGGCTATGAACGACATGTGCGGGATTGTATAATCATGGGCTTGCAATCTCAGGTCCCCACTCCGGCGATTATGGCATCCATATCTTATTTCGACCTTTTTAAAAGTAGTTGGCTGCCGGTAAACCTTATCCAGGCACAGCGCGATTATTTTGGTGCTCATACGTATGAGCGAACCGACAAAGAGGGCGTTTTTCATACGGATTGGAAATAGCTAAATACGAGAGAAATAATGTTTGAATCTACACAAAAAGCCGGACCTACCGTGCTCGTAATTTTTGGAGCCGCCGGCGACCTCAGTCAGAGAAAATTGGTGCCGGCTCTCTATAATCTGCTGCTGGATGATTGGCTGCCGGAAAAGTTTGCGATGATTGGAGTCAGCCACCACGACAAATCGGATGAGGATCTGCGAGCCATACTTAAAGAGGGTGTAGATAGATATTCAAGAAGAAAATCTACAGAAAACGGTAAATGGCAATCCCTGGCGGATGCCATATCCTATTACAAAGCCGATTTTACCGATCCGGAGTCCTACAAAAACCTGGCTGTTAAGTTGGATGAGCTGGATTCAGAATGGGAAGTTGAGGCGAATCGAATTTTTTACCTGTCAGTTTCTCCCCAGTTTATTGAGCCTATCGCACGAAATTTGAAACAGGCCGGAATGGCCGCCAATCCACAAAAAAGTCGGCTTGTAGTGGAGAAGCCGTTTGGAAGTGATTTCGAATCTGCCAGTGCGCTGAACAAAATACTGACGAATTGTTTTAATGAGAATCAAATCTACCGGATCGATCACTACCTTGGGAAAGAGACTGTACAGAATATCCTGGCATTTCGGTTTGCCAACGCCATTTTTGAGCCGCTTTGGAACCGAAACTATATTGACAATGTGCAGATTTCAGTTTTGGAAACGGTGGGTGTAGAGCACCGGGGCAATTACTACGATAAATCCGGCGCATTGCGGGACATGATACAAAATCACCTGATGCAGTTGCTATGCATGATCGCGATGGAGCCGCCGGTGACCTATAGGGCCTATGAAATCCACAATCGAAAAATTGACGTGCTGAATGCTGTAAGGCCTTACACTTCGCCTGATAATGTCCGGGCAAATGCGGTGCGGGGTCAGTACGGCCCCGGCCGGTTAAATGGGACAGAAATGGAAAGCTACCGAAACAGTAAAGGGGTTCAGCCGCAGTCCAACACCGAAACGTTTGCGGCTCTTAAAATCTACCTCGACAATTGGCGATGGAAGGATGTGCCCTTTTACCTGCGGACCGGCAAAAGCATGAAAGAAAAAAAATCTTCAATCACCATTCAGTTTAAACCTGTATCGCACCAGTTATTTCCCTGTGAGACTACGGGAGTGAACCCTAACCTGTTAGTCATCAATATTCAGCCTAAAATGGAAATTCAGCTTGGCATGCAGGCCAAACGGCCGGGTCTGCAGATGGCGCTGAATACCGTTGAAATGAGTTTTGATTACGATCATTCATTTACCTCTTCCTCGCCCGAAGCATATGAAACCTTACTGCTGGACATCATGCAGGGCGATTCCACGCTGTTCATGAGTGCCGACCAGGTTGAAGCAGCCTGGAAAATCGTCATGCCCGTATTGGAAGAGTGGGAACACAACCCGGCTCCTGATTTCCCAAATTATGAAGCCGGTTCCAGGGGGCCCAAACAATCCGATGCCCTGCTCGCCAAAGACGGCCGTTCATGGCTGGATATTTAATGGAAATCCATCAGGTTCAGTGAGTTAGTATTTTTGGATTCTATTTTTTGGGAGTCCGGCAGGTTTTTCCGGGACGTTCTATTTTCTTTTTGTAATGTTTTAGAGATTATGACCGCTCTGACAGACACTTTAAAATTCCTCATCCGGGTTTGAAATATTAAAAAATTTTACCTCATTATTATCCCGCCACTTGCGGATGTGAGGTATTTAGTTATATTTATTTTAGTACTCTAACCTAGCCTACTTCTATGAGCACTCCTAAAATTCCTAAAACCTACACCCATAAACTGAAGCCTGAGGATACATTTGATATTGACTCCATGATTGATGGCGGACTGGATACCCGGTTGTCCGGATCTTTTAATGCAGATCATTCCGGAAGCCTGGAGACGAAAATGAGCGGATCACTGGAAACCGACAACGTTTTAAAACTGACCGGCGATTCAAAAAATCCTGTCAGTACCGACAGTAAAATTGAGATTCTGAACCTTCCACGGTTTACGCTAGAAGACATTCATGATCTGAGAAAGACACGCGTACGCATTCCCAACTACACAAATATGTGCTTTAATATGATGGGAGTGGAGTTGTTCAGTGTATGTGTGAGCGGCGAGGGTCAGGTTATCACAGAACCGTATGTGCCTAATGCGGCTGAACGTTGTGAGGATGATTGCTGCACACCGGATACAAGACCATTTCCGGGAGACAGAAGAGATAATGATAATGATAATGACAATGACAACAATTAGGCAGTTTATGTAGAATATTAAACCCCACGAACATGATAACGGTAACTTCTGAAGCCTCTCATGAAAAATTAAGCGTACTTGATGAGGAGATCATACTCAACGGACCTCCATCGGATCTCCAGGGACATATTCGGTTCGAAAATAATCAAGATGACCGGCTGCGCATAAAAACTCTGGCCCTTGTCGATAAAAACAAGAAGCGGATCAGCGATAAAGGCAGGAGCTCTCTTAAGCTGTCTTTGCGGATCCATCCCGGTGAGCAAAAAATGAAATCGGTCAGCCATAAACTTCCGGCAAATACGCCTCCCGGAACCTATGAAAGTTATTTGATGGTGGGGGATAGTCTGAAAAAGATCAAGATGGTGGTTCAGCCCACGATTGAAATCGATCTCCATCCCACAGAATTTACCCTGCAGGACACGTCACCGGGCAAAAAACATAAGGTGATTTTGACTCTAACCAATACTGGAAATCTGCCTTTTCAAATTCCCGACCTGAAACATGCCGGATCGATGGATATGGACCTGTTTTGCAGGGCTTTTGGATTCGGGTTCAGGAAAAATGAAGCTGATGGTTTTATGGAATCGATGGATGTAGTTGCCGAAAACATTAAAGAGAATTTGGCGGACTGGGCAGATGTATCGATTGATGAGTATGGAAAGATCGTGGAACCCGGGGAGTGTATTACTATGACACTCCATCTGAAAAATCCCCGAAACTCTGATCCCAAACGAGATTATGCCATAGACCTCCGTTTCTGGGATCATGAGCTATCGTTTATAATTAAATCACATATTGAAAAAAATAATCAGGAGCGTCATGAAAAACAGAAATGATCTATCTGATCTTCAGCAAACCGTCATGGACAGTTACAAAAGAATGGCAGATCTCTCTATGAGTACCATGAGGCCCTTTATGGAGGGAATGGTTGAGAATATGTCGGAAGTCAACAGATCTATTGCGGATACCGGGTTTTCGAATCTGACCATCCCCATGATGAGGACAAAAAAAAGCAGCAGTTGTTGTCCGCCGGAGACGGAATGCCCGCCTCACTGTATTGCGAATATCACCCGGCATGCTTCGGCGGGGGAGAGAATCGTGGTTCCCTTTCTGGTTCGAAACAGTTGCTCCTCAGAAAAAACCTACAGAGTTGGTGTTCGTGAGTTAAAAGATGAAGATGGAAATATGGCACCTTCGCAGCCGGAGTTAAACAAGAAGTCGGTAACACTGCCCCCCGGAAGCAGGGAACGTGTTTTGATGACGATTGATCTTGCCTCTTTCAAAAGCGGAAGTGCTTACTCAACGGAAATTGTACTCCGGGAGAAAGAGATCAATCAAAATATCTGTTTCAGGTTGGTTGTTGAAGGAAGTTCGGATGCGGTTGAAGTCTCTCCTCACGATGAGAAAAAGTACAAGCTGAAATGGCAGGATTGGAGATCCCATTACTACTGCGAACCAGAAAGTGAAAGAGAACGGGATGACAATACTTAAAGTGAATTCGATATAAATGAATGTAAAGGTAATGAGAAAAGTCCCCTCCTTTTGTACGGGTTTAGCGGCTGTGACGTTCTTAAAAAAGCAAAAGAACCCCCTCTTGAGAGGGGACAGATTGAATCGCGAACAGCGATTGAATCAGGGTGTATTCTGGGGGATGCGTATATGAATTCCAGCACCCAACCAGAGAAACGTTCCGTTAACACACCCCTGAGGCTTCTGCTAAACGCTCCAACCTCTATCCCCTCTCAAGAGGGGATTTCATTGCTTTTTTTGAAGACATGTCAGGTTCTCTGTTTAGTGCTAAACACGT
>CAYRDO010000035.1:0-26375 GCA_964422985.1 uncultured Rhodohalobacter sp.
TTATACCCTGAACGCAACAACCGATGCACTCTATTATGGATCATACGGATCTGCAACCGGTCAAGTCATTACTTTGCTCGACCGGGTTATTTCAGGGCCACTACAACATAGCACCTGGGCGGGTGTTGTAGGATGGTTTATTGGTGTGGCGGCCTTGAGAAGTGGGCCTAAGTGGCCCATCATAACACTGGGAATTTTATTTATGGCTACTCTGCATGGCCTGTTTAACACCTTTTCGGGGGGTATCGTGGGCATTTTGATTGCAGGCGTGGGATTCCTGGTGTTTATGGGTTACCTGGTTCATAATAATACCGAATAATCTCCGGAAAATACCTCTGATACTTCTTTAAAAATCAGCTAGTATTTTTACCACTATTTGAAGGAATGGTTTGATGGAAGTATTGAGCCGGAAATTAAGTATGATCACATATTAGCATGATTTAAATTCGCAAATTATCTCAAATAAAGATGAACGGGCACGGAGAAGCTCAAAATTCTCTTTAACTCCTCAGGCTTTTAAGTCCCGAACAGCCTCAATACATTTATTCACCTCTTCTTCGGTATTAATGATGCATGGAGTGAGTCTTGCATAGCTCGTTCGATATGGTGACGTACTGCCAACAATATTTCTTTCGTAAAGTCTTGTAACCACTTCTGTTGGTGTCATACCGTCAATTTCAAAACAGTTGATTCCTGACGATAGCTCTGAAGACATGGGTGTGTGCAGCATAACATGATTCATCACACTCAGCCCCTCCTTCAACATGGTGCTCAAATGGTGCGTCCGCTGTTGTACATTCTCTTTTCCGATTTTCATGTGAAAATCAAAAGCTTCGTTGAGTGCCCACCGATGATCGAATGCATGAAATCCGCCGGGCGAGAAGGCATCACTAAAATTCATTATCCTTTTCGGTATCAAACCCAGATACATTCCATAAGCCGTATAACTGAAAGCTGGTATGGTTGGAATCACCCTATCCCAGGCATCTTCCTTTGCCCAGACGATTCCGGTTCCGCGCGGACCAAATAGCCACTTATGTGTTCCGGCTACAAAGAAATCGCAACCCAATTCTTCCATCGTTACGTTTTCAATGCCAAAGCCGTGCACTCCATCAACAGAAAGATAGATTCGGTTTGACGGAGTTCGATCAGAATTCAGCTCTTTAATAGTATCAGCCATAGCGCGTATGGGCAATTTTACACCGCTGGATGAATGTACCCATGTAACGGCAACGAGTTTTGTTGAGGGACCTATCCCATTTCTCAGCCTTTCAACAATTTCGCCGGTGGATGCATCGGAAGCATTATCATAAAGAGAAATACGCCGAATGGACGCGCCGTGCCTCTGCGTCAAAAACTCAAGAGATTTTTCAGTGGAGTAGTGATCATGTGTTGTCGTTAAAACCTCGTCACCTTCCTTCAGCTTGAATCCCGTATAAAGAGTTCCAAGGCCCTGTGTTGTACTGTCGGTCATGGCTATTTCTCCCGGCTTTGCATTCAAATAAGCCGCAGCAGACTCTAAAACCTTGGATTCTGCTGTTGGATAATGATGCTCCCAATATTCAGTAGGATTGGCATTAAAATTCCTTCGGTGATTTTCAATGGCATCTTCAACGGGTTTGGGATGAGATGCGAGCAGCATTTGTGCCATATGTATTTTTCCTTTCTCTAAAGGAAACTGACTTCGAATGTCAGACCAACTATCAAAAGAATCCTCAAGGATAATTGAATCAAACCTGAATGAGCCCGGATGAGTCAAACCTATACCTAAAGCAAGGCCGGTATTGCGTAAGAATTGTTTTCTGTCCATATCAACAAAATTAAAGATTGGCGGTTGTACTCTCTTCTCTTATATGCTTCAATTTCCATAATTTTCCGCCAAATTCAACTTTTTTGTTTTCCGGCGTGTAACGGTCTTTTTTTCGCCCGCGGGGATTTTTTATGACTTGTAAAGAGATCAGGAAAGTATCAAGTGTACATTGCAGCGTGTAGGTACACTTCTCTGGTATGAGATTCCAAATGGTGAGAGATCAAAACCAATGTGACATGAACAGTTAAGAAAAGCTATCTCAGGAAGCTTGTGTAATTATATCTGAATATGTTTCAGATTCTTCCCGGGCAACAGGCAGAATAAACGAGATCGTGGTACCTTCGTTCTTTTTACTTTTAACACTCATTTTGCCTTTGTTTTTATGAACAAAATCCCGGCATAATGATATCCCAAGACCGGTACCCTTCTCGTTAGATGTTCCCAATGTTGTAACAGACTCTTGATCATTAAAAATTTTTTGAACCATCTCCTCGCTCATCCCAATTCCGTTATCACTAACAGATACTTTAACATAACCATCCTTTTCCTTCGCAAAGACACGAATTTCCCCACCTTCACTAGTAAATTTCAATGCATTGGCTACCAAGTTACGAATGACAACTAAGACCATATCCGGATCGGCATATACATCCAGATCTTCATCCAGATCTGTTATGAGGTTTATACTCTTGTAGATAGCACGAGATTCATACTGACTTATAATTTCGTCAACAGCATCAATCACTTTAAAGTTTATTGGGTCATATTGGATTTTTCCTGTTTGGCTACGAGCCCAATCCAACATGTTTTTCAGCATCGTAGAAAATTGACCGATCGTGTTGTGGAGATGGAATGAATACTCTTTTACTTCTTCCATACTCTCATTTTCAATGCTGTCTTTCATTAAGTCTGAAAGACCGCTTAAGCCTGTTGATATATTAATCAGATCGTGAGCAATAATGGAGAACAGTTTGTCTTTTGTTGCATTGGCTTTTTGAAGTTCTTGGGTACGCGCTGATACAATGGTGGACAGCATCCGATTTCTGTTTCTGATAGAACGTACACGGAGCCAGTAAATAAAGTAAGCTGTACCAAGTAAGAAGAAGAATACTAACAGCAGAAACCATGCTGTTCTCCAGAAAGGTGGTGTAATAACTATTGGCAGTGAAACACCCGCTTCATCCCACACACCGTCACTGTTTGCAGCCATTACACGAAATGTATATTCACCGGGATTAAGATTTGTATATGTAGCCCTTCGAAAATCCCCGATATAGTTCCAGTCTTCATCAAACCCTTCCATTTTATAAGCGAACTGATTGCCTTTTTCCGCACTATAGTTCAGTGCTGCAAATTCAAAGGTAATTACGGAAGCATCATAATCAAGAGTTAACTGGTCTGTTTGACTAATCTGTTTTTGAAGAGGCGAGTCTTCAACTCCTATGGGTACGGATCTATTGAAAAGAAGCAGATCAGTTAGAACGACAGGAGAAACTGTAGAATCAATTTTAACATTAATTGGTAAAAATCGATTAAAACCGTTTACACCCCCAAAATAGATATATCCTTCATTATCCTTCATAGAAGATCCGGGGTTAAACTCTCGACTCTGGAGACCGTGATCCATTCCAAAATTAAAAAAGGATTTTTCATCTACAGTAAATCTTGAAATTCCGTTATTCGTACTTAACCAAAGGTTACCTGTCTCATCCTCTTCTATAGCATGAATAATATTACTTGGCAAGCCATCAGCTTCCGAATACGTAATAATCTCATTCGTTTCCCTTATAAATCTTTTTAAGCCACCTCCCCGTGTAGCCAGCCATAATCTTCCTTTCTTGTCTTCATAAATATCCTGAACAACACTTGCATATAAATTAGAATTAGCATTGATATCATACAGATAGAATTGATCTTCCTCATTGTCATACCGGTCTAACATCCCTCCATATGACCCAATCCACATATCGCCATTGCTGTCTTCATAAATCGCACGTATATCGTTATTACTGATGGTTTCCGGGTCGTAAGGTTGATCCGGATCGGCGATATATCGGCTAAATTCATTAGTTTGAGGATTGTAGACGCTTATACCACCGAGATTCGTCCCGAACCAAATGGTTCCGTCACTTTTTTCGCAGATCACGAAAACAAAATCACTGCTCAGGCTTGTTGAATCGTTTGGATCATTCCGAAACCGGGTGAACTCATTATTTTCATAGTCAAAAAGAGTAATTCCTCCAGCGTATGTTCCAAGCCACAATCCACGGTCGGTCTCTAAAATATCTAAAATTACATCAGCGGAAACAGAGTTTTGATTTTCCGGATTATGAATAAAATGCTTAAATGTACCTATTGCTGGTTCAAACCTATTTAATCCACCTCCATCAGTGCCAATCCAGATGTTTCCGTCTCGGTCCTGGCTAAAGCTCTGTACAACATTGTTACTGAGGCTATTTGGGTTGGTTGGCTCATTTTTGTAAAGCTCAAACTTAGATGGTCCGGGCTCAAAGTAATCAAGCCCGCCTGCAAAGGTACCGATCCAAATAAACCCCTCTCTGCTACGGTAAAGTGTATTGACTCCGTTATTACTTAAACTGTGAGGATTTTCGGGCTGGTACAAAAACCGCTTGAAACTTTTCTCTTCTACATTCATCAAGTTCAAGCCCCCATTTCCGGTTCCTACCCAAAGATGGCCGTCCTCATTTTCCATCAAAGCAAATACAGCATTATCGCTTATACTGGTGGGATCGCTGGGATTATGCGTATACTGTTTAATTGTCTCATCTTTCCAATTAAAATGAAGTAAACCTTTACTTTCGGTTCCTACCCAAAGCCTGCCTTGGCTATCTTCATAAATAGAGCGAATGTAATAGGAATCTGCACCTTCGGGGTCAGATGTATATAGATATCGGGTATATGTTGAATCTGATCGGTTATATAAATTGATGCCATTTGAGGTACCAATCCACAGATTTTCTTTACTGTCTTCATAAAGAACAGTTATTTGGTTATCTGATAGAGCGGTCGTATCTGCATAAATTCGTTGAACAACCCCGGTCTCTCTATCCATTCTATTTAGCCCGTAACTGGTGCCTACCCAAAACGTATCGTAACTATCTTCAATAATTGTCCAAACAGAGTTCGCACTTAGAGTTCGCCAATCATCTGGTTCAATATTAAAACTGCTAAATGTATCTTTATCCCGATTGTAAAGGTTTAAACCACCGGATTGAGTACCAATCCACAGCCGACCTTCATCATCTTCATAGATCGCTCGAATATCATTATCACTAATCGTTGTTGAATCATCGGGATTAGATTCATAGATGGTAATATCGTAACCGTTGAATTTATTCAACCCATCTTGTGTGCCAATCCAGAGGTATCCCTGGCTATCTTGTAAAACTGCCTGAACAGTGCTCTGAGATAGTCCATCCTCAATATTTAAGTGATTAAATGAAACACTGCCCTGTTGTGCGATTATTGTGATAGGAAGTAACATCACACACCATAGTGCTACATTTCTTTTAAAGTAACCCATATTAATATTTAGATAAACAAAAAGAAGACACCCTTACTTTTAGTTTTGTATCGGCAATTTTTTAAAACGAACAGGTTAGCTCTCAACTTCTTTATCCGCCATCAACAACCCATCATAGTTACAATTTTCTAATTAAAATTAACAAAAAGAACTTTCTTATACTATTTATTCCTTTTTAAAATAAATTCATTTTCCTATGATTTCGTCTTCATTCATAAACTTCTATATCTATCTTCATCTATCTTCCGTAGATTATTCTTCACATTTTAGATAAAAAATCATGAAAAACTCCCGAACATTTTCGAAGGAAGAGATTAGTAAGATTCTTTCAAAAGCCTCCAAAATTCAGGCTCGCAAAGATGTGTACGGAGACGAGGCAGGGCTGACCGAAGATGAGCTAATTCACATTGCTGAGGAGGTTGGCATTGATACCGATTCTCTGTTCGAAGCTATTCAAAGTTCTGACGTTCCTGAGTTAGATTCAGATTTCAACTGGATAACTGCTTCATCAAAAATTCAGGATGTTCATGTTGTGAACGGAGAGATCAACGAGGAAACATGGGAAAAGGTTGTACAGGAGATTCGCAGGGCTACCGGTGGTATCGGTAAATTGAATACGGTGGGAAAATCATTTGAGTGGGAACAGAGGATGAAAGAGATTGGCTACCGGCATATTTCACTAACACCGGAAAATGGTACGACCAAAATTCAGTTTGTTTCCAACTGGAGAGGGTTAAAGATTATATCAAGCTTCCTTTCTTTTTTAGCCGGTGCAGGGATCACTGGTATTTTTCTCGATGGAACTAATTTCGCTGATATTGTTTATTTCCTCCTTCCTCTTTTGGGAGGGAGTATGGCTTTGGGAGTGGGTCGGTTTTACCTGAAACATTATTTCGAAAAGCAAAAATCTACTTTCAGAGATATTGTCCGTTCTGTTTCTAAAACGTTGAACCCCGTTAGTGAATCTACCATTACTATTGAGAAGACAGAATCAGCATCAGAAAAATCGTCAACCAAATCAACGAACATTCGACGGGAGCGGTCCTGATCGCTTGTACATCTCTGTACTATAAAATCCATCTCACAAAATGCAGCAACATGAAGCAATTGAAATGCTATCTGTTCCCGGCGGATTCGAATTAAACAAGCAACGCTGGGTAGATTTCGGAGCCGGATCGGGTACATTTACTCTTGCACTGGCATATCATCTCGGTTCAGAAAGCCTAATTATTGCGGTCGATAAAGACAGATCCTCTCTGAATAAAATTCCCGATCAGTTTAAAAACGTCAGCATTGAAAAACGACTTGCTGACTTTGCCGACATTGATTTTCCTCTGAACAGCCTGGATGGAATCCTGATGGCCAATTCGCTGCACTATATTCAGCACCAGGATGGTTTCATCGAACGAGTGAAGAAGTTTCTAAAATCCAGCGGTTGTTTTTTGATTGTTGAATATGATACAAACAGATCCACCCCCTGGATTCCATATCCTGTGGCTTTTAACAAATTGAATTCACTCTTTTCAAAAACGGGCTTCTCATCAGTCAAAAAGATAGACGAAAAGCCTTCTCGATATAATAGATCGAATTTGTATTCGGCGATTATTCGGCCGCCTCAGCTGAGTTCATAAGAAAATCGCTTGGGAATCGTGAGGTGAAAATTTATTCCTGCTATTTATTTTCCACTACGCTTGATATGATTTCCAGAGGTCGTAATCTTCGTTTCGTTCCGTATATCAAACCTTGTAGAAACAAACGGCACCTGCCGGGAATTTTCTCAAAGGGTCTTCCAACTACGTATCGTTTAAATTTTGCCGCTAAAACGAATGGCAGAATAAATAGCCGCACGTTTTTAAGTGTGAAGTAAAGATCATTTTTGTAGAAAGACTGATTATTTTTCTTCATCTCATAAATTCTGCAGCCACCGGTGTTTGCTACCAGGTGTAACAATTGTGCTTTCGGCTCATACCAAATCTTATACCCGGCTTTTACAATCCTGGATGCAAACTCACTCTCTTCGCGCATGGAGCTTTCACAAAAATTTGTATCAAAGCCCCCTACTTTTTTAACGATCTCTTTCTTGATTGAAAAATTACAGCCGATAAAAGAAGTAGCTTCCTGGGGATGCGGAAAATTAAAGGCATGCTGTTCCTCTCCATACCAATTAAACGAGAACAGTTCTTCAGAAGGTTTTTGTCCCTTTGAAGCAACTCTACCGGCTACAGCCATTATTTCCGGGCGGGAGTTATGAGTGTTATAATGAGCAGATATAAAATTATCTGAAAGCTGAACGTCATCATCAATAAAAAGAATGATATCTGATCGCGATTTTTCAATCGCAAAATTTCGGGCTGCCGGGAGTGAAGGAGGCGAAACTTTGAAATATCTGAATCTCTGATCGTTAATATTTTCCAGAGATCGATCTGTGGACTCTTTATGCTCTTTGGTCTGATCCACAACTATGAGCTCAAACCCGTCAAAATCCTGGCTCAGAACATCTTTGATTGTATTCACCAACACTCCTTCGCGCTGATAAGTGGGTATCGCTACCGTGATTTTAGGTACTTTCACTAAATAGTTTGAGGATTTATCAAAAATATACTGTATTGCCTTAAGCTGTTATTTGTAGCGGCTGTACCAATTGAACATCGTCGGAAGAACGGCCAATCATCACATCCACTTCGCCGGGCTGAACCGTTAGTGCCTCCTCATCATCACTCCAATGAGCAAATGAATCGGCGTTCAGTTTGAATTCAACAGTTTGGGTTTCACCTGCCGGAATACTAATTCGCTGATAGCCTTTCAACTCTTTAACCAATCGCGGATCACTCCCCTCGGGATAATGCAGATAAAGTTGAACAACTTCGTCACCATCCACTTCACCGGAATTGGTGATATCGACTCTGACAGAGACCTCGCCGCCATTTTGGATTGAATATTCCGGGCTTCCAAGCTGTAAGTTTGAATAATCGAAGTTGGTATAACTCAATCCGTAGCCAAATGGATAGAGTACATTCCCTTTGAAGTATTTGTAGGTATGGCCCTCCATATCGTAATTGGTAAATTCGGGAAGATCGTCAATTGTTCTATAAAAGGTAATCGGCAACCGACCCGCGGGATTGTAATCACCAAAGAGCACATCGGCAATAGCTGTTCCACCCGCCTGACCCCCATACCACGCCTGAAGAATCGACGGGATATTTTCATCCGCCCAATTAATAGCAATCGCGCTCCCGCTCATCAATACAAGAACAACGGGCTTGCCGAGTGCATAGATCTCCTTCATCAGATTTTCCTGAGTAGCGGGCAGCTCCAGGTTCGTCTTATCGCCACCTTCAAAACCTTCAACTTCCAGATCCATCTCTTCGCCTTCCATTCGGGCGTTCAATCCAAGACAAAGAATAACGGCATCAGAATTTGAAGCCGTCTCTTTCGCTTCGGCCAAAAGATCGGTTCCGGGCACTTCCCAGGTGAGTTGAATTTGAGGATCGGGTCCATGGCTGTAAAACTCCACGGTGATATCGTAGGTCTCCCCCTCTTCCAGATCAACTTCAAAATATCGGTACCACGGCGAGTGAGTCATCTGGCGATCGAATTTCTCTTCTCCCTCAAAATACAAGCGAAAGTAATTCATCCCATTCAAACCGATCGCATACGTTCCGGTAACCGGGGCTCTCAACTGACCGGTCCATCTTGCGGAAAATGGATTCGCCAATTCCCCGTTGATGGGCGTATCATCCTTCCAGATGAAATCGACCTGCGAATCTACCCGACGGATTGCCGGTTCGCCTTCAAATTCAGTGTTATCAAAATATTCACCATATAAACCATTTCCTCCTCCCTGCGACGGAGTAAGATATTCGCTCTCCACCACACTCAAATTTGGAATTCCCTCCGCAAAATGAGACCCCAACGCATAGTTCACCTCAACCTGATCGCCCAGCTTATTCTGAATTCCTTTGAGCGGGGTTATCGCCTCTGCCGGTGTTCCATGGTAATTCCCCAACATGCTCCAGTAGTTATCGGCATTGGGACCGATCAATGCCACAGAACTCAGATCTTTTGAAAGCGGAAGTAATGGCTCCAAGTTCTCACCGGTTGGTTCATTTTTTAACAAGACGATAGATTCTCTAGACATTTGCAAGGCTACTTCGTTGTGCTCCTCACTCGCTACCACCGAATATGGAATGTTTGAAAACGGTACATCTTCGGAATCATCAAACATGCCCAGTTTAAATCGCGCCTCAAATAACCGTTGCAGCGCTATATTCAGGTCTTCCTCTGTGATCAATCCCTGCTCAAGGGCTTCATTCAGATGAGGAAACGAGCTTCCGCAATTGAGATCTGTCCCCGATTTTAAAGCCACCGCTGCTGCCTCGGCCGCTGTATCAGAGAAATCATGCCGGCCCTCTTCGTAAAAGTCAGCGATCGCCCAACAGTCGGAAACCACGTAGCCTTCAAATCCCCAGTCATCACGTAAAATGGATTTTAAAAGCGGGTCGCTGCCACAACACGGGAGTCCTCGAAACCGGTTATAGGCACACATCACAGATGCTACTTTTGCATCCTGAACTGTTGTTTTAAACATCGGCAAGTAGGTCTCATAAAGGTCCCGATCGCTCACATCTACATCAAAAGAATGGCGCAACGGTTCGGGACCGTTGTGAACCGCAAAATGTTTTGATGTTGCAATGACCTTATAATAATTGGGGTCGTCGCCCTGCAATCCACGAATGAATGAGTTGGCAAGCGTTCCGGTGAGGAATGGATCTTCGCCGTAGGTTTCCTGTCCTCTGCCCCAACGCGGATCACGAACAATGTTGATATTCGGCGTCCAAAAAGTTAATCCCATATAGATATCGCGGCGGCCGGCTTCTGTAAATGCCCGGTGTTTTGCGCGCGCTTCATCAGAAATAACCGTGGCTACTTCGTTGAAAAGAGAACTGTTCCATGTGGCGGCCATACCAATCGCTTGTGGAAAGACCGTGGCAATACCCGCTCGCCCAACTCCGTGCAGGCATTCATTCCACCAGTTATACTGCTGAATGTTGAGCCGTTCAATTGCGGGTGAATCATACCGAAGCTGAGAAATTTTTTCCTCAACCGTCATTTCTCCGATCAATTCGGCCGCTCGCTCAGCAAATGCAGAACCACCTTCTGTAGATGTACACGCCTGTAATGCCTGGAGCAAACCGGTTCCGGAAAGTGCCAGGATTCCCGCCGATCCTAAACTGCCTTTCAAAAAATCACGTCTTGACCAATCTTCTGACTGTTTTCTATCTGACTCATTTGACAGCTCTTTCTTGTTTGTGCTTTCCATCCATACCCCACTGTATTTAATATTGATACTTGTAAAAAAATCTTTTCACCTCTTGGATGCAACAAAAGATGTTTTTTTATCCCTACAGCAAACGTCTAAAAATGATACCTTTTCTCCATGAGTTCGTTTAAGAGAAAATTGAAGTATCTGTTCAAGACCATACCGGATCCAACTACAGGCATTATTACCGGGGAAAAGATTCAGCTTTTGTGTGATCATTTTATCGGAACGGAAGAACATATCTCTAAAAATCCTCTGCTTTGGAGAAAGAAGTATAAATGGATTCGTTTCGACAATTTGAATGCTCCGTTCAAAAATCGATCCCGCGTGTTCTGTTATACAGATGCATTGTGGAATCTGGATTTGCTGATAGAAAAATTGCAGTGGTTGAAAAATCCGTTTCTGCTTGTCCTTCACAGCTCTGATGCGTCTTTTACCAAAGAACACCTGAAGCTGTTTGAGAACCTTCCGAAGCTAAAAAAGATCTTCTCACAAAATGTAGATGTATATCATGAGAAGGTGACACCTCTGCCGATTGGATTTGCAAATAAACAGTTTGCTCACGGTCACTTAGCACTGTTTAACAGTATCAGAAAACAGGAATTTCAAAAGAAAAACCTGGTCTATTTTAATTTTAGCATTAAAAATAACAGGGAAAAACGGCAGGATTGTTATAACAAAATTTCTGAGAAAGGGCTGGAATTTCAATCCCATATTGAATTGCAGGATTACTTTAAGTCACTCAGCACGTATAAATTTGCGATCTGTCCAGAGGGCAATGGAATCGACACGTATCGTTTTTGGGAATGTTTATATCTGCAGGTGGTGCCGATCTGTAAAAAGAATCTTCTGACCGAATATTTTGCCCAAGATTTTCCGGTGATGTTGTTAGATGATTGGGAGGATTTAAATCTCTCCGAACTCGAACAGATGTATGAGGACGTTCGCTGGAATAATCTCCCAAAACTGGATATGAGTTATTATAAAGAGATCCTTACTCTGTAGAACTGAAGGCGAATAAATTAGAAAATTTATGTTAGGGAAAGAATTCAAAGGAGATTAAATTAATAACAAGATCTTGTAGTTTTTTCTCAACCATCACAAAAAGCCAATATCTTGAAAACTCTATTCAAAACTCTTCTCCTTCTCTTGTTGGTAGCCTTCATTGTCATTCAGTTTTTCGGGATTGACAGAAGCGTTCCGGAAACCTCACCCGAAGCTGATTTTATCACTATCTATTCGCCGCCTTCAGAGGTGCAGAATATCTTACAATCTGCATGCTACGATTGCCATTCATACGAAACCAATTACCCTTGGTATTCCAATATTCAGCCGGTAGCTTGGTGGTTGCAGGATCACATCGAGGAAGCCAGGGATGAAATGAACCTTTCAACCTGGACGAATTATTCCCCGGAAGATGCAGACCATTATCTAGAAGAGATTGTGGAAATGGTTGACGAGGAAGAGATGCCGCTGCCATCTTATACCTGGGCCCACGCTGATGCACGGCTGACGGATCAACAAAGAGAAACCCTTGTAAGCTGGGCAGAAAATCTGCGAACTTCATTTCATGAACCAGCTCCGGATTCCTCCTCAGTTGATGCCGAAATGATGGATTAAATTACATCTGAATGTAGCTTAATCTTCTTCGTTTTCAGGTTGTTTCAATTCTTTCTTTTGTGATTTTTCGGCTTCAGAACCCTCGCCATTAGTACTTCCTTCGTCAGATTTATCTGTGATTTTCTTCTGGTCGTCCAGCATGGCCTTCAGTTTTTCACCGCCGCGGATTCCAAAATCGAGAGTTCTGATTGGGAATGGAATCATGATGTCATTCTCATCAAAAGCTTTCTTCAGCCTCATGATGGCTTCGCTTTGAGGTGCCCAAAAATCGGGATTGGTTCTGAAATCAACCCAAAACCGAACCACAAAATTGATGGAGCTTCCGCCGAATTCTTTGAAGTAGAATTCTACATCTCGGTTCTGATCTCTCTTTTCAATGCCTTGAATAGCTTCTGTTGCCACTTTTTTTACTTTCTCAAGATCATCGCCGTATGAGATGCCGCATTCCAAATCAATCCGGCGCTCATAATTTTTCGTGTAGTTCGTAAACGGGTTTTCATAAACGACTTTATTCGGGATGTAAACAATTTGTCCCTGAGGGGTTTTAATAATGGTGTTTCTCAGATTGAGTTTCTGAACCGTTCCGTAGTAATCATTACTCTTGATAATATCCCCGATTCCAAACGGATGGCGGATGGACAATAGCAGACCTGAGATGAAATTGGCGGCAATATCCTGAAATGCAAACCCTAAAGCCAAACCTATAATACCGGCACCGGCCAGAAGGCTTGTTACTGTACCGTCAAGATTCAAAATACTTAGAGCAAAAAAGACCCCAATACCAATTACAATGACCGATAAGACCGTCTCGGCCAGATCAATAACTGTTTTATTTGTGGTGGCTTTCTCGAGAAGACTGCGAACAAACTTTCTTAATATTTTACCAACAACAAAGAATACAATTAATACCAGGAGAGCTAATGCTAAATTCGGCAACATTTCAATGGCTGTGCTCAACCATGTTTCAAGTTTGCCTACTACAAGATCGTAGGCATTATTCATTGTCAGTTCGGATTCCATAAAAACGTTTAAGTGATTTATTACAAGTCAGTTATCATCTTATATAAGCAGAAATATTTTTGGAATGTTCCATATGATTGCAATTCGTCAATATTCTCTTGTAGCCCGGCTTCAGAATTGTCTACGTTTAAAGTAATATTACTCCATCTTTTCAAAACAAACTCAGAGATGTTAGCAAATGCTTGATGTGTCGAATTACAAGAATTGATTTAAAAATGTATTTTCAAAACAGAGTTCTACAACAACCTTATTTTTTAAACTGAGTGAATTATTTCGACCAATTTCTACCCGGCCTTTCCGTTGATTGTGTAATCTTCGGCTTTCACGAGGATGAGCTGAAAATTCTGCTTCTGAAGATGAACAATATTAAAAAGTGGGCCGTACCGGGAGGATTCGTAAAAAAAGATGAGGTTGTTGATGATGCAGCCACACGCATTCTCGAGGAACGAACCGGACTCAAAAACATCTTCCTTGAACAGTTTCATCTCTTTGGTGATCTGGACAGGCATGACCCCAATTATGTTGATACTTTAGTCGACGATAAAGTTATCCCCCCACAACTGCAGGATTGGTTTCAGCAGCGATTTGTAACGATCGGCTATTTTGCGCTGGTTGAATTCTCACAAGTTGAGCCAACTTCAGATATCATCTCTGAAAGATGCGAATGGGTGTCTCTGAATGATCTCCCCGATCTCATTCTGGATCACAAAAAAATCATTGAAAAGGGTTTGGAAGCTTTACGGAACCGACTTCGGTCTCAGCCGATTGGGCGAGAACTGCTTCCTAAAAAATTTACAATGACCGAACTCCGCACTCTCTATGAAACCATTTTAGATGAAAAACTGGATCGCGGAAATTTCCAGCGAAAGATTTTGAGTTATGGATTCTTAGAACGCCTCAATGAAACCCGGAAAGGCGGGGCTCATAAAGCCCCTTATCTTTATAGATTTAAAGATGAAGAATACGATCAAAGCCTGAGCCAGGGTTTTAGCCGAATCTGGTAGAATAGCTTTTATTTCGTTCTGTTTATCGCTGCAGATTCATTATCATCAAGCCTGTCAATAACTCCTGCAGTTGATTTGAAAAATAATACTTTTTAGATTTTGCGCGTTTGTTGATAGGTCATATTCACAAAATTTTAACCCGATCGTAACATGAGTATAACCGTTGAGAATCTCACCAAGATGTACGGTTCTCAAAAAGCAGTTGACGATATCTCTTTCCAGGTTAAAACCGGGGAAATTTTAGGATTTCTCGGCCCGAATGGTGCGGGTAAAAGTACCACCATGAAAATTATATCCTGCTTTCTGAGCCCTACTCATGGCTCTGTTCAACTCGACGGATTTGACATCGACAAACATTCCGAAGAAGTGCGGCGGCGAATCGGCTACCTGCCTGAAAACAATCCCTTGTACACCGACATGAGCATTTTTGATTACCTGCATCTGTCGGCTTCGTTGCAGAATGTTCCGGAAAAAGAGATTCCCGGGCGCATCAAACAGATGGTAGATATTTGCGGATTGGGACCAGAATGCCACAAAGATATTAATGAACTCTCAAAAGGATATCGGCAGCGCGTGGGCCTTGCACAGGCACTCATCCACGACCCCGATGTATTGATTCTGGATGAGCCCACCACCGGTCTTGATCCCAACCAAATTGTGGAGATCCGATCTCTCATCAAAGAGATCGGAAAACAGAAAACGGTGATGCTCAGCTCGCATATCCTCAAAGAAGTGGAAGCCACTTGTGATCGGATTTTGATCATCAACAAAGGGAAATTAGTCGCTGACGGTTCAACTGAAGAGCTGAAAGCACGATCCTCTGCATCAAACCGATTATTAATACAAGTACGGGGTGATGGCGTTCAGGAAGCTCTCCTAAAGTTAGAAACCGTTGCTCAAGTTTCACCGGCTGGCAATCCTGAAAACGATAGCTGGCACGTGGATACAAAAAACGGTTTGGATGCACGCGAAGAAATTTTCCGGCTCTGTGTAGAAAAAGATTGGGTCTTGCTCCAGTTAACACCACTACAATCCAGCCTTGAAGATGTATTCCGACAACTCACGGCACAATCGGAGGGCGTATGAAGCACATCTGGACGATTTGTAAACGAGAAGTGAATGCGTTCTTCAACTCACTCACAGCATACATCATTCTGATTGTATTTCTGGCTGTCAGCGGATTTTTTACCTGGCTGGGCGGTTCCGGCGATCTTTTTTTTGTAGGACAAGCTTCGCTCAATACATTTTTCCAAATTGCTTTTTGGACACTCTTCTTTTTCATCCCGGCCATCACCATGCGGATGCTTGCTGAAGAAAGACGGTCCGGCACTCTTGAGCTTTTGGCCACAAAACCAGTTACCGATTTTCAGATTGTCACCGGGAAATGGCTGGCTTCATGGTTACTGGTGATTATATCCCTGGCGTTCACATTGCCTTATTATATCACTGTTGCAAATCTAGGAAATATCGATCACGGAGCAACGATTAGCGGATATCTTGCTCTCATCCTCATCAGCGGAGTTTATACAAGTGTTGGAATTTTTGCATCCAGCCTGACGAAAAATCAAATTGTCGCTCTTATTTTGAGTCTCTTCATCGGCGTCTTTTTTCATATTCTTTTTGGAACTTCGGCATCGGTTCTGCCACCTTTTTTATCCGGCATTGCTGAGTTTCTGGATCTTCAATATCACTATTCAACGCTCACTCGTGGCGTAATTACTCTTGAAAGCGTTGTGTATATGTTATCGCTGATTGTGATTGGATTTGTCTTCTCAACCGTTTCACTCAAACGGAGGATGTGGACATGAAAGCATTTGACGGATTTCTAAAAACAAGACAGGAAGGGTTGATTCAAATCGGCCTGATTCTTGGCATTGCGATCGTTCTTTGTATTCTTGCAAGCCGCTTGATTTGGCGGGCTGACCTCACCGAGAATAATCGGTATACACTCTCAGAAACCAGCGAACAAATTGCGGAGCGAATTGAAGACCCGATAACGGTCACAGCCTATTTTTCGGAAGATCTTCCCCCCAATCTCGATTTGGTGAAAGACGAGTTCAGAAACTTCCTGGATGAATTTAGAGCATATTCCGGCGGTAATCTTGAGTACCGGTTTGTCAATCCAAATGAAAACAATCAAGCGGAAGCAGAAGCACAACAATCTGGTATCCAACCATTATTGGTAAATGTTCGTGAACGCGACCAGGTATCGCAGCGCCGGGCATATCTTGGAGCCGTTTTTCGGTACGAAAATCGGCAGGAAGTATTGCCGGCCCTTCAGCCCAATTCATCACTGGAGTATGAAATTGCGTTGATCACCGAGAAGCTGCTAAGCCAGCGAAAGCCAAAAATCGGACTCCTTCAGGGGCATGCCGAACCTTCGCAGGAAGCGATGGCTCAAACCATCACTCAGCTTCAGCAGTTATACCAAATTGTAGATGTACGTAACGTTAGTTCCGGAGTTCCGCCCGATATCGAAGTTCTGATGATTGTGGGACCTGAAGAACTTCTAACTGATGCAGAACTGCTGGCAATCGACCAATATATCATGAGCGGCGGAAAAGCTATTTTTGCGATTAACAAAGTGAACGCCAACTTACAAGCCGGCGGACTAGGTCAGCCGATCAGAACAAATATCGACCGACTTCTTCACGCCTATAACATCCCGATAAAATTGAACCTTCTTCGTGATGTCAGCAGTACTCAAATCCGTGTTCAAAGCCAGCAAAATGGATTTAACACAATGAATAACGTTCGATATCCCTACATCCCCATGATTCCGAACTTTAACGATCATCCCATCAGCCGGGGAATCGAATCGGTCATTTTTCCATTTGTCTCCACACTTGATGTCACTCAAACCGATTCAAATCAGACCCTGACAGTTTTAGCAAGAAGTTCAGAACGGGCCGACACCACTCAGCAATTTTTCAATTTGAGTCCGCAGCAACAGTTCACGGCTCAGGATTTTCAAGCTTCTTACCTCCCGGTAGCTGCATTAGTGGAAGGCACGTTTCAATCAGCTTTTGCGGATGATGATTCATTGACAGCCGAGCTTACATCCAGCAGTCCGACCTCCATTATTGTCTTTGGTGATGGTGATTTTGTGATCAACGGAACCGGTCAAAATCAACAAAGTATGCCTGAGGATAACATCAACATTTTTGTGAATTCCGTGGATTGGCTTGTGGATTCTTCCGGGTTGATGGAATTGAGAACGAAAGGAGTCACCAGCCGACCCTTGGCTCAGATTAGCGATCAGACGCGAACATCTTTAAAATATCTGAATGTGTTTTTGCCCATTTTATTGGTGATTGGATACGGTTTTTATCGATATCAAAATGCCCAATCAAGGCGACAAAAATGGATGGATGAGGGGATTTAAGCCATGACAAATGCTACGAAAACATTATCGCTGATTTTTGCATTTGCAGTTGTATTGCTCTTACTCCAAATGTTCGTGGGCGGCGCCGAAGAGAGTGGGATTTTCCAGGGCGATCTTGTGAGCACGAATCCCTCTCAAGTGAACAGAATCACATTCAATCAACCCACTGATACCTCTTTTGTTGAGATTGAAAAAATGGATGGATCGTGGAAGGTTCACGCCAATAACGAGACGTTTGATGCCGACTCTCAAAAAATTAAAGCTGCCTTGCGAGAGTGGAATACGATGGAAGTTGAGGCTCTTTTAACACGCGATCCCTCCAAACACACTCGTTATCGCGTTGACACTACCGGCACCTTGATCACTCTTTATGATGGAGATCAACAACTGGATCAAGTCCTTGTAAGTTCAGCTCAAAACCCTGCAAATCCAAGTGATATTTATGTTCGAGTTCCGGGTGATGACAGGGTATTCACCGTAAACGGTTTGAATCGCTCATCCATTGAAGCCAATTATAATTATTGGCGGGACCTTACGGTTTGGAGAGTTCCACCGCAATCGATTACCGAAATTCGATTTAACTACCAGGCCGACAGTTCATTCACAATCCAACAAGAAAACGGAGTCTGGATGGCAGGAGCCGATTCTTTGGATCAACAGAAAGCATCAAACGTTTCCAGCATGCTTGCCCGATTACAAGCAGCCGGCTATCCTCCTGATGAAATTGACGCTTCCATCTCCGATCCGATGTACTCCATAGAGTTTATATTAGATGATGGAGAATCCAAGACATTGAATTTCTATCGTTTTGTTGAAGCAGAACCTGCACCCTTTTATTTAGCAACGGCCAGCGGTTATCCCTACACATTTACACTTGCCAAGCGGACGTGGGATCAGGCGGTTTTAATGAGCCGGGATGATTATTTGCAGGATTAATATTTATTAAAACAGCGGCTAATAGCTTTCTTCTCACTTTTCTCTATCTTCATTCTCTATATTCGATTAAACAAACCCCGCCTTTTTTTTGTAAACTTGAGGGAAGGTTGAGGAGTGCAACATGCAAAAGACATCTGATTTTATATTCAAATATCCGCCAAACTTGCAAGAACTGGATCTGGCAACGATGGTCAGCATGTATCGCGACCGTGGAGAACCCCGGCATGCAGCACCCGGAAAATATCTGGCATGTGCGGTCACTCACAAACTACTCAAAAACGCCAAATGGTGGTTTGGCTTGTATTACAGCCAAGCCGCATGGGACAGCCTTCTCACCAAACATTCCGAAGGATATCCGCTTACTGAAGCTGAACTCAATCTTCTCGGAATTCTTGTAGCCACCGAAGATGAGCCGCCTCATCGGGAGTTTGTGGAGAAGAATATCGGCGTAACGGCTAAACTGGCTTACCTGATTGTAAACGATATACGTCAGTTCGGTTTTATCCATGAAGATGAACACGGATATCTTTCCATCACTTCAAACGGAGAGAAAGCATTGCAGGGAGTTTGCAGAAGAGCGTATGGGCGCCGATTCACTCCCGAAATGCTCGAACTCTTCCACACAGATCCGTCCTTTGCCAGAAAAACGGCTTCTGGTGATGATCAGCCCACTCTTTTTTAAGGCTTTTGAACCCACATCCTGTAGGAGAAATTCATGAATTGCCTCTACTGAGACATGGTATTTTTTCTTGTTGGGATTATACTCTGAACTGCCCGAAACTTCCTACCTATGTGATACTGTGAGTTGATTCAAAAATACCATCTCTAATTTGGGTAAAGAATCGCTAAGAAATGACCCAACGAAAACTGTATATTTACCCTCCCGTTAATCAGAAACAAATTCACAATTAAATCTCCTTTTTCCATACATGGAAACCTATTTACAGAAAATTATCAGGCAAGCACTTTTGAAACTTGGGCTTTCTGAGGAACAGATTCCAAACATCAAGATAGAGACCCCGAAAGATCCAACTCATGGTGATGCAGCTACGAATGTGGCCATGGTCTTGCCTAAAATCCTGAAAAAAAATCCGCGGGCAATTGCCGAAGAATTGATTGAGCAAGTCGAATCCAATCCTAAAAAAATTAAAGCGGTTGAAATTGCCGGACCCGGATTTATCAACTTTCGGTTTGCTGAAGATTACCTGTATGATGAACTTGGTGAGATTTTGAGTTCAGGTACAAACTTCGGGAAAACGACCGATAATGAAGGAATCAAGTGCCTGATTGAGTTTGTAAGTGCAAATCCAACAGGACCACTCACGGTCGGCCATGGACGAAATGCAGTTTTGGGTGATACGGTTTCCAGGCTTCTGGAATGGACTGGAGCGAATGTTCAACGCGAATACTATTTCAACAATGCCGGCCGACAAATGCGGATGTTGGGCCTAAGTGTTCAGGCTCGATATCTGGAAGAACTGGGACTGGATTCTGAGTTTCCCGAAGGCGGATATGAAGGGGAATACATCAAAGATATTGCCAAAGAACTTGTTGAAGAGCACGGTGATAAACTGGCTGATGAACAGGATGTGAAAATGTTCAAGGAGAAAGCGGAGTCGGTTATCTTTGAAGACATTCAGAATACACTCAAGAGGATGAACATCGAGATGGATACCTTTTTCAATGAACACACCCTTTATGAAGATGGCTCGATTGATGAGGTGGTAAAAACGTTTCGGGAAAAAAATCTGGCGTATGATAAAGATGGTGCCGTTTGGTTTAAAACCACTGAATTTGATAAAGATCAAGATACGGTTCTGATAAAAAGCAGTGGTGAACCAACCTATCGCCTGCCGGATATCGCCTATCACGCCAATAAACTCGAACGTGGTTTTGATCTCTGCATCGATGTATTTGGAGCTGATCATATCGACACATATCCTGATGTACTTAGCGGAATTGATGTTCTGGGGTATGACAAAGAGAAAGTGGAAGTATTGGTTTACCAATTTGTTACACTCGTGAAAGACGGCAAGCCATTTAAGATGAGTACTCGAAAGGCTAACTTCGTCACTTTAGACGAGTTGATGGATGATGTGGGTGAAGACGTGACCAGATTTTTCTTCTTGATGCGATCACCCAACACGCATCTTGAATTTGATATTGCTCAGGCTAAAGAAGCAGGTGAAAAGAATCCTGTATTCTATCTTCAATATGCTCATGCCCGAATTCAATCGATCCTTCGAAAGATTGATGAAATCGCGGATTTTTCTCAGGATGTGGATCTTTCCGTTCTCACTCATGAATCGGAAATCACACTCATCAAGAAACTGATCGCTTTCCCCGAAGCAATTGCTCTGGCAGCTCAACATCGCGAACCCCATCGATTGATTACCTATCTAAATGAACTCGCTTCGACCTTCACTTCATTCTATCACGATTGCAGAATTATTGGTGAAGAAGATGAGATCATGCAAGCCCGAACCGAGTTAGCAAAAGCAACAGCTACCGTTTTGGCGAATGGTTTGGGCATTTTAGGAATTGAAGCTCCGGATCGGATGTAGTTGATTTTGTATGCAGTCTCCCTTTGAGGGAAGACTGAGATTCTTAAAAGTTCTTAAGAATCTCAGAGGGGTGTTGTTAGAATGGGGGAGTCGTCCCCCTGCACCCCCTTCGAAGGAGAAGTTTTTAAACAGGCTTCAATTTCGTAAAACAAACAATCCCTTTCGAAAACTGATCTTCTACTTTAAAGCCGGCACGTTGGAATAATTCATTACTTTCTTCGACGGACCAGAATTTGAGGCCACTCCACTCGGCTGAGTTTTGAAAGAGCCATCCGTACCATGTGTCCGATTTGATCAAATGCATCATAAACAGGGTTCCGTCATCCTTCAGCACGCGTCGGCATTCGAATAGGACCTTCAGCTCATCTCCGAGTTCATTCAACGTTCCACCCATCGCGATTCCGTCAAACGTTCGAGCAAAAAAAGGCATGTCACGAGCATCGGCCCGAAGCAATAAAATATCGGTTTGATTGGCTTCCGCTTTAAGCCGGGCTTCTTCCAACATCGCATCCGAAAAATCGAGGGCTACCAAATGACTTTCAGGCTCAGCTTTTTTTAACGCCCGCGCATACATCGCTGTGGAGCATCCCACATCCAGATACGTTTTTCCGGGTTGTGGGTGGATCCACTGATTCAATAGTTCTTTCTCCTTTTCAACCGGAAACTCTTCACCCGTAAGCAACGATAGTGATCGTACTCGCCACAGATCCTCATACACGGAAGCTGTAATACTCCAGTGATTGGTACTTTGCGCTAACGTATATTCCTGCTCTTTGGGAAGCAGATCTACGATGTTATTCTCGATGTTGTACTCATCTCCTTTCCTGGAGCAGACCGTGCCGTTAAACGGCTTAGAAAGATGTTCCACCTCAGACGGAATAAGAATAGATTCTTGGTCGTAAAGCGGAGAACGTACTTCAAATTTCATGCATTTTGTAGATTGGTTGAACACTTTTTTCGATACGCAAACCTCTTTCTATAGTTACAGAATCGCCTTTCTGAGACATTGTATTTTTCCGTGCCAACTCACAATCTCAAATTGATAAAATATACAGGCCGGTTGCTAAATCATTCAATGGTAAAAAATACAATGTCTTCTAGCTCTATTTCTGAACCACAATCGATACCTGCGCACCTTTCTCAACACTTAACATCTGTTTTGCATTTCCCTTGTTGATGGCAATTTCAAGCTTATCCGAACTGCCGATGTATGCTGCAGGTTCTCCATCCGGAACTGCTCCGAAGGTGGGTACAATCTCATCGAGAATTGTATTTCCTACATAGATTTTAACCCGGGAATCACCGATGGTTTCTTTTATTAATGAGGAGGGAATATTCGAAACCAAATTTCCAAATCGGTCGATGTGAACAATCCAGCCTTGGATGCCATCTTTATCGGATATCGGAATAGCCCAACGGTAGGTTACCAGTTTATCCATCGGATCACCTAACTCATTAAGCGAAACTCCATTAGCCAGATGAGCCGCCACAGGGGCAAAGATATCTCTCCCATGAAATGTATTGGAGTAGTTTTCCCTCCAGTACTTTTCATTCTCAAGCTTTACAGCTTCGTAGCCGAACTCTTCACCAATCAGCGAAAAAATTCCGTTATCGGGTCCTACAAAAAGCTGGTCTTTTATTTTGATGGCAACCGGCGTTCGGTCCGTTCCCACACCGGGATCAACCACAACTAAATGAACGGTTCCGGGCGGAAAGTAAGGCGCAGAATTGCGAACCACCCAAGCGCCGGCCATTACATCTTGGGGAGGAATTTCATGAGAAATGTCAATGAAGCGGACGTCCGGTATAATATCCAGCATCACCGCTTTCATCACACTTACGTAATGATCCTGGGTTCCAAAGTCGGTTGTAAGTGTAATTATGCGAGACATCGCGGGGTTTAGGCATAGCTGTTAAGCATCACCGGCATAACGAGCATCAACATTTGTTCGCCCTCATCTTCTTCGGCCGGTTTAACAATTCCTGCGCGGTTGGGAGTGGAGAATTCGAATTTAGCTTCATCGCCATCAACATTGCTCAGCACGTCGCCCAGATATTTTGCGTTGAATCCAATTTCCATTTCGTCGTTTCCATATTCGCAGGAAATGGTTTCCTTCGCTTCGCTGCTCATATCCAGGTCTTCAGCGCGAATGGTAATTTTGTCGCTCTGAAGCTGAAGACGAATTTGCCGGGTTGTACTGCTGGAAAAAACTGATACCCTACGAACTGTAGCCAACATCTGGTTTTTGTCAATCAGCAAACTTTTGTCGTTATCTCTCGGGATGACTGATTCGTAGTTTGGATACTGTTCATTAATCAATCTTGTAATCACAATTGTGCTGCCGCTTTTGAATTGTGCATGATCATCTGAAATCGTAAGATCGGTCGTATCATCATCCAACGCTTTTGATATCAGGTTCAGCGCTTTGTCTGGCACAATAAATGACAAAGGTTCATCTGATGTAAAATTCTTATTTACATACTTTACCAACCGGTGACCATCCGTAGCCACAAATTTGGATTCCTCTTCTCCGATATCAAAAAATACACCCATCATGGCCGGGCGCAGGTCATCGGTTGAAACGGCAAACATCGTTTTTCCTATCGCATTTTGGAGAAGCTCAGTATCGGTTGATAGATTTGTGCCGCCATCCATATTTGGGATCTCAGGAAATTCATCCGCTTCTTCTCCAACCAGTTTGTACTTCCCTTTGTCGGTTTTGAACTCCACATTTTGATCTTCATCCACTTCAAAAAAGACCGGAATGTTCGGGAGCTGGCGCAAGGTTTCCTGCAATCGTTTAGCCGGAATGGCAACAGCTCCATCTTCTTCTATATCTGCATTAATGTATTCTATAATTGAAATTTCAAGGTCAGTCGCTGTGAGTTTTAAGCGACCGTCTTCGCTTTCAAACAAAATAGTTTCAAGAATGGGAAGAGTAGCTTTTGTTGGAACCGCCCCAATTACGGCCGATAGTCCCTCATTCAGATCGTTACTTGATACATTAAATTTCATACAATTGTCTGGTCAGTTTTTTTAAAAGTCAGGTATAGAAAATATCACTTTTTGTCCCCGATTCTCAATAAATCATACATCTTTCAGGAACCGTTCCTATTCAGCCTATACTAACAAATCCTGTCTCTTCCTGCAACCGCCAAACAACTGATTTTGCAAGATTCAATATTCAAAATAGTGGCCTCTTTTTTATATCAACTCGCTTTCATTAGATTAGCAGCAAAACTTACTAAACGGGATCCTACTTCATGATTTCATTTTATCTTGTGATGTTTTTCTTACCTGTTTTTATCATCTTCGCTGCAATCATTCTGGGTACACGAAAATCACAACGTGATGGATGAAACGCAGTCCCTTTCCATAGTCCTTGATCCCTATGCCATTGCGGCATTTATCGGCTATCTACTTTTTTTGATTGGCATTGGCATCTACTCATCACGATTCTCCTCAAAAGGAATCAGCGAGTATTTCATTGGCGGGCGAAAGATGAATCGATTCGTCGTGGCACTTTCGGCCGTTGTTTCGGGACGGAGTGCGTGGTTGTTGCTCGGGGTTACCGGAATGGCATATGCCCAGGGTCCATCAGCAATCTGGGCGGTTGTGGGGTATATCATCGTGGAGTTGTTTCTCTTTCTATATTACGCCCGAAGACTTCGCAACTTCACCGAAAAAAGAAACTGCATTACCGTCCCCGATTTTTTTGCTGAACGGTTTAACGATCGTAACGGATATCTGCGTATTACCATAGTTATCATTTTCCTTCTTTTTATGATTGGCTATGTTTCTGCTCAATTCGTAGCCGGTGGAAAAGCCTTCGCATCAGGATTTGGAATGGACCAGAATTGGGGAATTTTGATTACTGCAATCATTGTACTTGCATATACAATTGTGGGTGGATTCCTGGCTGTAAGCCTTACAGATATGTTCCAGGCTATTCTTATGATCTTCGCATTGGTCGCACTTCCCTTAATTGCCATCTATGATACCGGCGGACTCTCACAATTGCTTATGCAACTATCGGCAATGGATATCGCTTATGTTGATCCATTTGCGATTTCAGTCGGTGCAGCAATTGGATTTTTGGGAATCGGCTTGGGGTCACCGGGAAATCCCCATATTCTGGCTCGTTATATGTCCATTGATGATGCAAAGCAGCTTCGAATCGCGGCAATCATCGGAACCATATGGAATGTGTTGATGGCGTGGGGAGCGGTTTTCATTGGGTTAGTCGGACGAGCTTTTTTCCCAGAAGTAGACATGCTTCCTGCCAGCGATACAGAGAATCTGTTTCCATTCCTGGCTCAGCAACAACTTCACCCAATACTTTTCGGAGTTGTACTCGCCTCCATTTTTGCAGCGATCATGTCTACGGCCGACTCTCAGCTTTTAGTTGCCGCCTCAAGTGTGGTTCGGGATTTGTATGATAAGATCATCAAAAAGAATGAGATTATCCCACAAAAACGACTTGTTCTCTATAGCCGAGCCGTCGTTTTTCTGTTGGTTATTCTTTCCCTTGTCTTTGGGTATTTGGCAGAAGAGCTTGTTTTTTGGCTTGTACTATTTGCCTGGGCCGGATTGGGAGCATCCATCGGGCCTACATCTATTCTGGCATTATATTGGAAAGGCACAACCCGCGCCGGAATATTCGCCGGTTTAATTACCGGAACTACTGTGACAATTCTCTGGTATTATATTCCCGTTTTGAAAGACTCTTTGTATGAGTTGATTCCCGGATTTATCGCAGCACTTCTCGCAACCTGGCTCGTAAGTCTCATTACAGAACCTGCTCCAAAAGTAGAGCAAGCCTTTGAGGATATGCTCGATTCTTAATCAAACAGGTTTTTGATGAACCCGATAATTCCCTTCTTCTCTTTCTTTTTCTTCTTCTTACCGGTACGACCGCCTTCAAGCTGATCGAACGTGGGTCTTGGCAATTCATGAAGTTTTCTTGCCGGACGTTTCTTCTTCTTGTTGTTGGATCGGCCGCGACCTTTCCCACGCCCGCCTCGTTTATTTTTAGACTTCGATTTTCCACGTGAAGAAAGCTTATCCTTTACACTTTTCGGCAGTGGTACTTCTTCCGGTGCGTATCCAAGTTCTTTACAAATCGTGTTAATATCGCTTCGGTCCTGCTTGGAAACAAGACTGATGATTCT
>CAYRDO010000036.1:0-25863 GCA_964422985.1 uncultured Rhodohalobacter sp.
GAATTTACATAGAGTGCTTTTCCTTTCACTGTTGCATTTTGCTCAGAATCTTTATCTGAGAGCTCATGAACAGCCGTCCAGCTCCCTACATCATTCCAATCGAAATCTCCTGGCACAACATGAACTTTCTCAGCCTTTTCCATAATTCCGTAGTCAATCGAAATTGAAGGACAAGCTTCATAAAATGTTCGAACATCCTGTTCTGAAAAATCTGATTTCTGAAGAGTTTCAACATTGGAGTAAATCTCTGGGAGATGCCTTTCAAAAGCTTTAATAATGGTACTGGTTTTCCAGATGAAAATTCCGCTATTCCAGAGGTAATCCCCCGATTTAAAAAACTCTGTTGCTTTTTCGATATTCGGCTTTTCGGTAAACTTTTGAACCCGATAAACCGGGTGAGAAAATTCTTCAACTTCTACATCCTCAGAACGATGAATATAACCATATCCGGTTTCCGGTCGGTTTGGTTTGATACCTATATTGACTAAACTATCCTCACTTTTGGCCGTTTCAACCGCAGTCTTCAGAACTCGCTTAAACTCATCCGGCTTTCCAATTCTGTGATCGGCTGGTAGAACAATCATTACAGATTCAGGATCTTTGTTGTTTAACAAAGCCGCCGCCGAAGCAATGCACGGAGCTGTATTTCGTGCAACCGGTTCGCCAATAATATGGCTCGTTTCAACCGCCGGAAGTTGATTTTTCACAAGCGTTGAATAATCTTGATTGGTAACCACAACAACCTGTTCTCCATCCACAAAACCCTCTAACCTCTCGACGGTTTGTTGAATCATAGAGGTCTCACCAAAGAGACTCAAAAATTGTTTCGGATTCGATTTCCTGCTTTTCGGCCAAAAGCGCGTCCCAACTCCCCCGGCCATAATGACTGCATATACCATTCTTGAATGTTTTTTGATTTTCGTCTTTATGAGTAGCCACGGAAACACAGCGAACCACAGAACAACTATTTTTCTGTGTCTCTGTGGCAAAACTTAACAAATTTTAGTTAAGATGACTGAAAGGTAGGCAAAACCGAATCAAACCAAAACGGGATTTGTCTGCGATAATGTAATACTAAACGTAGAGCCCTCTTCCGGTGAGCTTTCGATGAAGAGTTTTTCGCCATGTGCCTCCACTATATGTTTTACGATGGCGAGCCCGAGCCCTGTTCCGCCCTTCTCCCGAGAACGTGATTTATCCACCCTGAAAAATCGTTCTGTCACCCGTTTAAGATCTTTTTTCTCGATGCCGATTCCCGTGTCTTTAACGTAGAGTAATAGTTTGTTTTTATTCTTTTTATAATCGGTTACACCAATCTCAACATATCCGCCGGGCTTGTTATATTTCATTCCATTTTCAATGAGATTGATCAGCACCTGCTTTACCTGATTCCGATCTGCCCGAACCTGGATATTTTTATCAAAATCCTTCACGCGAATCTCAATATTCTCTTTCTGAGCTTTGTACTGGAGGCTCTCGACAACATCCAACACCACATCTCTCAGATACATATCTTTGATGTTCGATTTCAACTCTCCCGTCTCCAGCCGCGAAATTTCCATCAGATCGTTCGTTAAATAGATCAGCCGGTTGACATTTCTCATTGTTTTCTTGAGAAATACCTCGTTCACATTCTCATCATGAATGGCACCATTCAAAAGAGTCTCAATAAATCCCTGAATCGCAAAAATAGGGGTTTTCAATTCATGTGAAATATCACCAATAAACTCCTTACGGTAGTTTTCAATTTTGTTAAGGCGTGTTAATTCCTTGCTCACTGTATCGCTCGCCCGGATTGAACGTTTCATCAACAGATCCAACTCATCTTTTACCACCTCGGGATTGCTGTCGTAGTCTTTAAACTTTTTACGGGAAATATTTTTTACGATTGCGTACAGAGTTTCGATACGTTTCTTATGAAGGCGAGCAGAAATCAAATAAATCGTTAAAAAGCTAACGACAAAAGCTCCGAGAGACACCCACAAAACCTGAGAAGTAGGCAAGAATGTAAAATAATAGAGAGAGGCTGCAATCAGAATGGCAATAATCAAGCCCGACGGTAACGCCGTTCTGATCGAAATGGATGAAAATTTTCTTTTTTTTGAATCAGAGGAGCTCATTCTTTAAACCTGTAACCGACACCTTTTACAGTCTCAATATAATGATCTCCAAGTTTTTCTCTGATTTTTCTTACGTGAACATCTACCGTTCGATCCACTACATAGATGTTGTCTCCCCAAACCTTATTCAGGAGTGTTTGCCGGTCGCGAACTTTTCCTCTTTTGCTGGCCAGATAATAGAGAAGCTCAAATTCTTTTCTGGGAAGCTGAAATTCCTCATCACCGCGGGTGACAATGTATCGATCTTTGTCAATTTCCAGATCATGTACGCTTAATTTCTGAACTTTTTCTTCGGTTTCCTCAAAACGACGAAGTACAGCTTTAATTCTGGAAACCAATTTTGTCGTGCTGATGGGTTTCGTGATAAAATCATCCGCTCCTTTGTTTAGTCCTTCAATCTCTGTTTTCTCATCACTTCGGGCTGTCAGAAAAATAATTGGAATATGTGAGAGGGTTGAATCCTCACGCATTCTATCGCACACTTCAATTCCGTCCATCTGGGGCATCATAATGTCGAGCAGTACCAAATCCGGCATATGCTCTTTGGCCATTTGAATGCCGTCTTTGCCATTTTCGGCTTTTAGAACGTCGTACCCTTCTTGGCGAAGGTTATATTCAATGAGATCCAGCAGGTCCTGTTCGTCGTCAACTACAAGAATGATTTGTTTAGACAAAATACGTCAGAATTTTATTTCGATTCGATGATACCTAACGGCTTCGTTACTCTAAAATAACGATCAAACATTAACACAATGTTATCATTTTAGCGTTGCCAGTGCCTCTTTTACTATCTCAGAGACATTAGCCTTCGGTTTCTTACCGGAAATCTGGTTGACCGCTCTCGACGCCTGCGTTTTCGAGAACCCAAGAGCTTCCAGTGCAGAAGTCGCTTCCTCCCGTTTGCTCCTGGTTTCGGTTGAGCCGGATACAATGGAAGGCTGAGATTCATCAAACAGCTTGTCTTTCAATTCCAGAACCATTCTCTCGGCTGTTTTCTTGCCAATTCCTGAAATGGTGGACAGAGACTTAATGTCTTGTGTTACAATGGCCTCCATAAGTGCCGGCGCCGGCATTCCGGACAAAGTTGTTAATCCAAGCTTCGGACCAATTCCCTTCACGGTAATCAATCGCTCAAACAGATTTTTCTCTTTGTTGGATGCAAAGCCAAACAACCGCTGGTCGTTATCCGTGATGTGATGGTAAATCAAAAGCTTTAATTTCTCTCCGGTCTGGGGAAGGGTCTCAAGCGTTTGGGTTGATATCTCCACCCGATATCCAACTCCATTTACATCAATAATACACTCATCTTCAGTTTTCTGTTGAAGTGTTCCGTTCAGATAAGCGATCATAGATTTTTGAATTGATTTGATTTAAGTATTTATAGTCTTCCTTTAGGAAAGACAGTATTTTTCAAATGTTCTTGGAAATCTCAGAAGGGCGTTCGCAATCAACGGGACATCCCCCGAGTTCATTCGCTAAACGCTCATTTCACATTCCTCCTTCGAAAGGGGAGTTTTATTTCACCCGATCCGGATTATCCTCTACAAATTGTGCCCAACTGGATTTACTGTTGTTTTGATGCGTTTTCTTTGATCCGGTTTGAACCGAATTTCTGTCCGCGTGGGTGAAATGGCACCACGCTACCGAGAGTGCATCCGTTGCGTCCTGCGACAACTTACCCTCCGGCATCTTCACCATTTTTTCCAGCATGAAAGCAACCTGCTGTTTGCTGGCATTTCCGTTCCCGGTGATGGCTTTCTTCACCATTTTTGGATAGTACTCAGAAACGTGAATTCCCTGATTGGTAATTGCCAAAATAGCGGCGGCTTGTGCTCGGCCAAGCTTCAGCATCGCCAGCGGATCAACACCGTAAACCGGTGTTTCTACTGCACATTCATCCGGTTGATATTTTTTGATCAGCTTTGTGATCTCTTCAAAAATATATTGGAGCCGATCGTTATGATTATCCATTTTCGCCATCCGAAGTGTATCACAAACCTCTACCGAATAGGTTGTATTCTCCTCTACTAAAACAGCATAACCCGTTGCACGGGAACCGGGATCGATACCAAGGATTTTTTTACTCATAAATCAGGAATATCGAGTAAGAACAAGGATGTAAGAATCATGAAATTTAGTTGATTACTGACAAATCATTTCGCTATTCGTTATTCCTTGTTTGATATTCATTATTCTTCATCTTCGTCAGCGTAAAGCTTCGCGAGGCCGTCGATCATCTCTTCAGAAATACCAGACGTTACAAAACCGCCGTCGTGGTAAAGATTTTGCATGGTTACTTTTCGGGTCAGATCAGAGAAGAGAGTTACGCAGTAATCGGCGCATTCATCTGCACTTGGGTTGCCAAGCGGTGCAATTTTATCGGCAAAAGTGTACATGCCGTCAAATCCTTTAATTCCGGTTCCGGCAGATGTTTTCGTCGGTGCCTGTGAAACGGTATTTACACGAATTCCGCGATCGGCAAGACGGCTTCCGTAATTTCGGGCGATGCTCTCCAACAGTGCTTTGGCATCATTCATATCCGAATATTTGGAGAAAATTCGCTGCGCGCCAATGTACGACAGAGCCACTACACTGGCACCATCATTCAATAGTTCAGTTTTTTCAGCGAAGTGCAATACTTTATGGAGTGATATAGCTGAAATATCCAGTGTTTGATTGTACCAATGATAGTTCAGATCAGAATACTCTTTTTTCTTTCGCACATTGGGCGACATCCCGATAGCATGCAAAATAAAATCGACACTGCCCAACTCCTCCTTCGTGTCGTTCATCAACTGCTCAACTTCATCTTCCTTGCTCACATCGCAGGGTAAAATTTTTGCATTTGTTTTTTCACTAAGCTCATCTAATGTACCGAGACGGAGTGCAATCGGAGCGTTTGAGAGTACAAAATCGGCTCCCTCGCGCTTACAGGCTAATGCAATTCTCCAAGCGATGCTTCGGTCATCGAGAGCTCCAAAAATAATTCCTTTCTTCCCTTTTAGTAATCCGTATCCTTTTTCTTCAGACATGTATCAAGCAATTATGCGATTATCAATTATATCGTATTTTAAGAAAACTCATAGTGTCCTTAGAAAACGTCAAGGTCAAGGCGTGCGCAACTTCAAAATGTGCAATGTACTAAACGTACATAAGCATTTTTGGAGCAAGTGGAACGCAGAGATTAACGTTTTCTTAGAGACACTATTTGATTTGAAAATAACACCTTCACCCCTCACATCGAAATTGAAAAATAAACGGACTATTCATTCAAATTTGATCCACAAGGTTATAAGAATCTTATAATTAATACTTGGGAGAGATATGAACTTAGTTTATGTTTATTCATTGTATAAAATTATCCCAATCCGGGACACACCAACTTTACGTATATATAAATAGCAAGTGATCCTCTACTGGTTTATATACTTTATCGCATTTGCAAAACATTCCAGGAAGGAAGAGGAATGGATGCAACGGATTCAAAACGGGGATACAACCGCTATGAAGCTTTTATATAATAAGTATAAAAATCTTCTTTTCGGGTTGATCGTGTCCATTTTAAAAAACCGTGAGGAAGCTGAAGATTGTCTGCAGGAAGTCTTTACCCAGGCATGGGAGAAGGCCAATCAATTTGATTCCTCCCGCGGAAAAGTTTATACATTTTTAGTTACGATGGCTCGGAATAAGGCAATTGACAGAACCAGGTCGAGAGCATTTAAAGACTCCGATAAAGAGGATCATATCATAAACGATTTTACGTTAACGCTTGAAGGTGAATTCAAAAATCCGCACGAAGAGATGGAATTTACCGAACGGGCTAAAATGGTGCGAAATGCACTCAATCAATTAAGTGAAAAAGAACGAAAGGTATTGTATGTCTCCTATTTTAATGGGATGAGTCAGTCGGAGATATCTGAAAAACTGGATATTCCGCTTGGAACGGTTAAATACCGCATGAGGCAGGGTATGATAAAGCTCCGCGACATGCTTGTACCCGACGATCAACAATGACAGACCAAGAACAACATAACGATTTTGAAGCTCTCTGCGCCGGTTATGTGCTGGACGCACTGACGGATGAGGAAAACCGTGTGTTTGAGAAGATGCTGCGAGATGCCACCCCCGAGCAGATCCAACTGTTCGAGGAAATGATGGAGATTCGTGATGAACTGGCTCTTGCTACTAATCCAAAATCGCCTTCTGACAGGGTAGAAGAGAATATTATGGCTGCCATTTCTGATGATGACGATGATGATGATTTTTCGGATGACTCAAACGGATCGCAGAATATCATTCCAATCTGGGCCTATCAGGCAGCAGCGGCCATTTTGTTGATTGCAGCTCTCTCTTTTGCATATGTGATGTTTGATCTTTCTGAGCAAGTTGATTCTCAAATTGCTCAGATTACAGAATTACAAAGCCAGCTTGAACGCCAAGAACAATTACTCACCGTACTTTCTGCGCGTGAAATTACACTTGTAAATATGGACGGACTTGAACCGAGCCCTGAAGGATATGGGAAAATCCTTTGGGATCCCGACAACGGAGAAGCTGTCCTGCAATTGGCAAATCTCCCGGCACCACCACAAGATAAAGACTACCAGCTTTGGTTAATTAAAGAAGGGCAAAACCCAATTAGTGCCGGCGTCTTCAATTTCGATCAGCCTTCTACCGATCTCTTTTTCCGGGTTGAGCAACTGAACGAGGAACCATCACCTCAATCCAATTCATTTGCCGTTACGCTTGAGCCAAAAGGTGGCGTTCCACAACCCACCGGCGATATGTTTTTGCTGGGACAGCAGCAGTAAGTTTTTATTTCGACTGATTTCGTCAAGTTAATTTTAACAACTGATACAGAAATACAGCATGAAATTTCTTACACCACGCATTCACGGATATCTGGATTATCTGACTGTTCTTATTTTTTTCCTTGCTCCTCTACTATTAGGTCTTGAAGGATTATCCGCCGGTATCTCCTATGCATTGGCTGTGATTCATCTGCTAATGACCGTTCTGACGGATTTCTCACTTGGATTTGCCAAAATGATTCCATTCAAAAAACACGGTTGGGTTGAAACGGTTGTCGGGCCGATTGTACTTCTGCTTCCATTTATTGTAGGATTATATGAAACGGCTCGCACCTTTTATATCGCGATGGGTGCAATCATTATTATTGTGAGCCTGCTTACTGACTACAAACAGGCGTCACTGAAAATTGAGGATATTCAAATCTAGTACTTCCTAAGTCACTTCAGCGCAACAATTTTATTTTTCATCACGTAGAGCAAACCGTTGGTACTAACTTAATGGTAATCGCTCTATGAAATCTTTTTGCTCTCAACTAAACCTCTTTCTATTAACTGCATCTATTCTGTTTTTGCAAGCATGCGCCGGTGGAGAAGAGATGTCAGAAAACACTGAGGATGACACTCCCATCATCCCGGTGGAAGTCAGTAATGTAAGCCGTGGAAATATTTCCGCTTACTACTCAAATACTGCAACTCTTGAAGCAGAACAAGAGGCAACGGTCGTATCCAAAGTTCGGGGAATTATCGAAGAAATTTATGTGGAAGAGGGTGATATGGTTCAGGCCGGCCAGGTGATCGCCAAGATAGAAGATGACCAGTACCAAATTGAAGCCGACCGGGCCAAAGCTACTCTCGACCGATTGTATAATGAGTACCAACGAAATCAGGAGCTTTTTGAACGAGAGTTGATTGCCGCCGAAGCATTCCAAAATTCACAATATGAGTACGAATCTCAGAAAGCCACGTACGATCTTGCCGCTCTGAATCTTGAATATACTTCTGTCCGATCCCCAATAAGCGGTGTCATTTCCCGTCGATTTGTAAAAGCCGGGAATATGGTGGGTACCGATCAGCAGATGTACCGCGTAACTGATTTCACTCCGCTTCAGGCCATCCTTCATATCCCGGAACACGAGATGTCTAAAATCAGAAAAAATCAGCGAGCTGAACTTCGGGTGGATGCTCTCCCTAATGAACTATTTGTAGGACACGTAGAGCGAATTAGCCCCGTGGTTGATTCGGAAACCGGCACATTTAAGGTTACAATTTATGTGGATGAAACCCGCAATATGCTTCGCCCCGGAATGTTTGGCCGCGTAAAAATTGTGTACGATACGCGCGAAAATACCCGTATGATCCCAAAATCGGCTATTATTTCTGAAGATCTCGCTGAAAGTGTTTATGTGATTAAAGACTCACTTGCCTTCAAAAAAGAGATCCGAACCGGTTATACAAATGGTTCAAACGTTGAAGTTATTGATGGATTGGATGATGGCGAGATGGTGGTAACGATCGGTCAGGGAAGCCTGCAAGACAGCTCAAAAGTGAGCATCATCGAAAGTCTCTAAGGCGGAATAGTTATGAAAATCATCGATATTTCAATCCGCCGAAAAGTTACCATCGCGATGTTCACCGTGGGAGTGCTGCTCTTTGGGATGGTATCTCTCTCCCGCCTGAATGTAAATCTTCTTCCCGAACTCAGTTATCCCACACTTACCATCCGAACGGAATTTGAAGGCGCAGCTCCCGTTGAGGTTGAAAACCTGATCACAAAACCAGTGGAAGAAGCGGTTGGTGTGGTAAAAGGCGTTCAACAGGTACGATCCATATCCCGGCCCGGTCAATCTGATGTAGTTCTTGAATTTGCCTGGGGAACGGATATGAACATCGCCAACCTCGATGTAATGGCAAAACTCGATGCTGTTCAGCTTCCACTCGACTCCGAAAAACCGGTCACGCTTCGGTTCGATCCCACGCTTGATCCCATTCTTCGATACGCACTTTACTATACCAATGACGCCACGGAACAATCGGAAAATAATGCAGCTGTCGATTATGTGAATTATCAGGACCTGTCCAGCCCCGATGCCATTTCACGCCTGAAAGGCCTGAGGGTTTTGGGAGAAGAGGAACTCAAGAAAAATTTAGAATCGGCTTTGGGCGTGGCTTCAGTGAAGATCAGTGGTGGTTTGGAAGAAGAGATCCAGGTGAATATTGATCAACAGCGACTCTCCTATTTGAACGTACCGATTGAAACCGTGACCCAAATTTTGGGTGCAGAAAATGTGAACCTTTCCGGCGGACGATTAGAAGAAGGTTCACAACAATACCTGGTTCGAACACTCAATGAATTTCAAACCGTCGATCAGATCCGAAATGTAGTGGTAGCCAGCGATTCCGGGAATGTAATTTACCTGAAGGATGTGGCCGAGGTCGTCCAATCATACAAAGAGAGAGAAGCCATTACCCGGTTAAATGGAATGGAGGCTGTAGAGATTGCCATCTACAAAGAGGGTGATGCCAACACTGTAGCCGTAGCTGAAGCCGTAAATGAACGAATGGATGAAATTCGAGCCGGCCTTCCATCAAACATGCAATTGGAAAAAGTGTATGACCAGTCGATCTTTATTGCATCAGCGGTTAACGAGGTAAAAAATGCTGGTATCATTGGTGGTATTTTGGCAGTTCTGGTGCTCTACTTTTTCCTCCGAAATTTCTGGACCACGGTTATTATCTCCCTTTCCATTCCGGTTTCTGTCATCGCTACATTTAACTTGATGTATGGGAATGATATATCCCTGAACATCATGTCACTCGGTGGAATAGCTCTTGGTATCGGGATGCTTGTTGATAACTCAATCGTAGTTTTGGAGAATATCGCCCGCCATCGCGAGCAGGGCAAAGGCATTGTGGAAGCCGCGCGTGAAGGTGCCAGTGAAGTTGGAATGGCGGTAATCGCATCAACCCTGACCACCATTGCTGTATTCTTTCCCTTGGTATTTGTGCAGGGAATTGCCGGTCAGCTTTTCCGTGATCAAGCGTTGACTGTTACGTTCTCATTACTGGCTTCACTCGTCGTGGCCATCACGTTGATTCCCATGCTTTCGGCTTTGGGTGGTGAAAAGAAACAGATTGAACCACTTGAATTGAAGGAGCCCAAAACCAAAGTCGGTCGTGGTCTCAGAAAAGTTCGAATGTTTCTTTTTTATACGATTCCCACGTATATCTCAAAAGCGATCAAATTTATCTTTGGCTGGATCGCAAAAATCACGAAAGCCATTTTCTCACCATTTGTAAAAGGATTTGATAAGGGATACCAATACACTGAACGAAAATACACCTCACTTTTGGATTGGTCGTTAAATCACAAAGCGATTGTTTTGGTTTCTGCAATTCTGATTTTTGCAGGATCGATCGCTCTCGTGCCACGAATTGGCATTGAGTTGATTCCGCAACTCTCGCAGGGGGAGTTTTCTGTTGAATTCAAACTTCCGCCAGGTACCCCAATTGAAAAGACGGATCAGGCACTTAGAACCGTTCAAAATACCACGAAGGATTATGAAACTGTCCGAACCACATTTGCCGTTGCCGGAACCGGAAACCGAATGGACGCCAACCCTGATGAAGGCGGTGAAAACTGGGGCGAGTTAAGTGTAACAATGGCATCCGGCGCCTCTTCTTTTGAAGAACAGCAAACGATGGACCAAATGCGGGCCTCTCTCCAACGAGTTCCGGGTTTGCAATACAAATTTGCCCGGCCTGAACTGTTCAGTTTCAAAACACCGGTTGAAGTTGAAATCAGCGGATTTGATTTAGAGAACCTGAAAAGAGCCAGTGATGCTGTTGCCCGCCGACTTTCGGCCAACGACCGTTTTGCCGATGTAAAAAGCACTATGGTAACCGGATGTCCCGAATTACAAATTTTGTTTGATCGGGATCGTGCCGCTGCTCTCGGATTACAAGTACATGAAGTAGCCGACCGAATCGTCAGCAATGTTCGCGGCGATGTTGCCACACGATACTCTTGGAGAGATCGAAAGATTGACGTGTTGGTTCGGGCGCAAGAATCTGATCGTGCATCCATCGATGAAATTCAGCGATTAATTGTCAATCCCGGGAGTGAACGACCCATTCCGTTAAGCGCCATTGCCAATGTACAAATTGCAAACGGACCCGGAGAAATTCGGCGCGTTTCTCAACAGCGAGTGGCCATTGTTTCAGCAAACCTGAATTATGGCGATTTGGGCGAAGCTGCGGAAGATGTCCAACAAACACTCTCTGAAATTACGATGCCGGCAGGAGTTTTCGCAGAGATCGGCGGACAAAACGAGGAGATGTCTGATTCCTTCCAATCACTTCTCTTTGCACTTTCATTGGCCGTATTCCTGGTCTACCTGGTGATGGCTTCCCAGTTCGAATCACTGCTTCATCCGTTTATCATACTGTTTACCATCCCTCTCGCCTTGGTTGGTGCGATCTTAGCACTCTACCTCACCGGAACCACCATCAGTGTTGTGGTATTTATCGGGTTGATTTTATTAGCCGGAATTGTGGTAAATAACGCAATTGTGTTGATCGATTTGATCAACCAGATGCGGCAAAAAGGTGCCGATAAGATTGAAGCCATTATGGAAGGCGGAAAATCCCGGTTACGCCCGATTTTAATGACAACTTTGACTACAACCCTCGGTCTGCTTCCACTCGCCATTGGCTTTGGTGATGGCGCCGAACTCCGTGCCCCTATGGGAATTACCGTTATCGGCGGATTGCTCGTATCAACCCTGCTTACGCTGGTCGTAATTCCCGTGATGTACGACATTCTGGACCGAAAGAGTTACTCAACTGAATCGGAGGCAGTTTGAATCTATGATTAGCTCAAAACTTTATAGCGATTTTCTCCTAAAATCTCCCCTTGAGGGGAGCACGACTTTAGTCGGGAGGGGTGTTTCCCCCTTTGAAGGGGGCGCAGGGGGATGGCTCGTGAGAATCATTATCCATATAAAATTACAAGTTCAGGAGTTACTGTACCAGCCGTGCCATCCCCCTGAATCAACTCTGTTGATTTCCACTTCAAAGGGAGAGTTCATTCCTCAGCACATGGAGAATTAAGCATGCACATAACTGATCTCTCCATTCGCCGCCCCGTTTCAACCCTGATGATTTTCATCAGTCTGGTTGTTGTTGGGTTGATTGCCACGCGGTTGGTTCCGCTTGAGTTTATGCCCAATATTACCTTTCCGGGTGCTTTTGTGCAGTTGCCCTATCCCAACTCCACGCCGAAAGAGATCAACGAAAATATTGCGCGACCGATTGAGGAAGTTCTTGCGACTTTGAGTGGAGTCGACCGAATTAACTCCAATTCAGGTGAAGATAATGCCGGTGTAGTTGTGATTTTTAAACAGGGTACGGATATCAACCTGAAAGCGATTGAGATGAAGGAGAAGATTGAAAGTATCCGAAATCAGCTTCCGGATGATTTTGAGTACTACCAGATCTTTAAATTCCAGGATGGCGACGATCCCACTCTTCAACTTCGTATCTCAAGCGAGCGTGATCTTTCGGATGCGTATGACTTGCTGAACCGTAATCTGAAACAGAGAATCGAACGGACTCCCGGCGTGGGACAGGTCACTCTTTATGGAGTAGAGAAAAAGGAGATTCGCGTTGAGCTTAACCCGGATCGCATCACCTCATATAATATTGATCTGAATGAACTTAGCAACAGGCTTCGTCAAGCAAACTTTTCAATATCAGCCGGAAAAATTACTGACTCTGGCCTTCGCTACATGGTCCGTCCACTAGGTGATCTGAACGGGGTTGAAGATATCGAAAACCTAATCGTTGCTCAAAACAACATTCGGGTAAAAGATATTGCCACTGTAAAATACACATCACCCGAACGAAATTATGCTCGCCACCTTGATCAGAAATATGCCGTTGGGTTAGATATCACCAAAGAATCTACCGCGAATACTGTCCGGGTAGTGGATGACGTGATGGCCGAGATCGATGAGATTGGTAAACGACCAGAAATGCAGGGAATTGAAATATATGAGATGTTCAACCAGGCTGATGGTATTCTAAGCTCACTCCGAGAACTGTTTAATGCCGGAATGATCGGTGCCCTTCTTTCTATCCTCGTTCTCTACATTTTCCTGAGGCATGTTGGCACTACCCTCATTGTGGCCACTGCCGTTCCATTTTCCCTGATTGTAACGCTCGGATTCTTCTTTTTCCTAGATATCAGTCTCAACATCTTGTCAATGATGGGTCTGATGCTTGCCATCGGTATGTTGGTGGATAATGCCGTTGTGGTGACTGAAAACATTCATCGGTACCAGCGAATGTTAAAAGACCCTAAACAAGCCGCTGTTCTCGGTGCGAAGCAGGTAGCCATTGCGGTTACGGCCGGGACGCTAACTTCGATCATTGTTTTTCTGCCGAATGTTGTGAATGAGAGTTTTATCTCGCAGCATATGTACTACATCGGGATGGCTATTATTATTTCACTGCTGGCCTCTTTGTTGATTTCTCTTACGGTAATCCCCCTTCTGACCTCCAAAATCAAACCGCCAAAAGAATCAACAAAAGAGACGTTTATCGATAAAATGTCCGTGAAATACTCCGTTTTTCTTGATTGGCTCTTGGAGCGACGAAAACTCTCAGTCCTTTTTATTACACTTTTGTTTTTTAGCGGAGCCATCCCTCTCTCTTTTATGAGCGTGGATATGTTCCCCCGGGTTGAGGAACGCCAGCTCTATTTGCAGTATAACTTAAATGCTTCCTACACACTTGAAACGGTAAAAGAATCAGTCGACCGAATCGAGGAATACCTCTACAACAACAAAGATAAATTTGAACTGGAATCTGTCTATACCTATTACGAGCCCGAAAATGCCACGTCTACTATCAACCTGATTCCTGATGGTGAAGCAGAAAAATCGGTAACCCAGATCAAAGACGAAATCGAAGAGAATCTCCCGAAAATAGCAATTGGTCAGCCGGGGTTTGAATACATCAGCAGGAACAGCTCCGAGCAAGTTCGGGTGTTTGTACAGGGTGAATCGATGGATGTTCTTGAAGATCTTGCCAAACAAGTAGAGTGGCGGCTTGGTCAAATTGAAGGCTTTGCAGATGTTCGGTCAGAAGCCGAAACCGGAAGTGATGAAGTTCGTCTCACTGTCGATCATGACCGGGCACGTAATTTTGGCCTGACTTCCGATGCTGTTGCAAATATGGTTTCAGGTGCGATGCGCGGCCAAACCATTCAACGAATTCGCGGACCTGAAAGTGAGATCGATGTTGTTCTTGCTTTCCAGGATGTGAACCGGCAAACGCTCGATGACCTCAAAGATCTTCCGATCTCGGTTGGAAATGACCAAACCGTAAAATTGGCAACTCTTGCCAGCTTTGATCAGAGTCCCGGTTCCGGCCGCATCTTTCGTGAAAATCGAAAAACTTCGCTTGGAATTGGCGTAAACCTGGATGGAATTACTTCTGATGAGGCTCGGACAGAAATATCTAAAGTGATGGACCAAATCGTATATCCCACCGGATATTCCTGGAGCTACGGCCGAAGTTTTGGAAACGATGTTGAAGCGATGAACGTGATGCTCTTCAATATCGGCATCGCCTTCTTTTTGATCTACTTGATAATGGCTTCGCTGTTTGAATCGTTGTTATATCCCACCAGCGTCATCTCCTGTATCTTTTTCGGCGTGGTTGGAATTTTCTGGTTCTTCTTCATTACCGGCACCAATTTCGATTTGATGGCGTTCATCGGCATCCTCATCCTGATGGGAATTGTAGTGAATAACGGAATTGTATTGATCGACCATATCAACCATCTGAGAACTGAAGGGTTGTCGAGACGGGAAGCTGTAATCCAGGGCGGGCGCGACCGAATGCGACCGATTCTGATGACCGCTGCAACCACGGTTCTTGGGTTAATACCTCTCTGTATAGGAACCACTCAAATCGGCGGCGAAGGGCCTCCCTATTTTCCCATGGCCCGGGCTATTGTTGGCGGTTTGACATTCTCAACCATCGTTACACTTATCGTTCTCCCTTCTATTTATGTGATCCTGGATGACATCAGCATTTGGTCGAGACGAGTGATTCGTGCGGCAGGAGAATAAATTGAGGAGTATTGTAACTACCCTTCAGTATTCACTACCCTGCATTCAATATTGGTCTTTTTTAACTGATTTGGTTATCCATAATTCCGTATCATTTTTAATAACTAAAACATTTTTACTACGGATTGGAAAAGTCTGCACAAACTCAAAAAAAGAAACGATTCGTTTGGCTTCTGAGGATTATCATGCCAATCGTTGCGGTTGTCTGTACCGTGGTATTTGTCCCCTGGAACGGAGTATTTGCGTGGTTACCACCATTACCCGATACCATTCAGGAACAAGTAGATGATGCAATTGATCATGGGCTGGATGGAATCATCGTTTATGTAGACCAACCAGATAAGGCGCCGAGACTCTACTCAGCCGGATTGAAAAACAGGGAAAATCAAGAGCCGACTGATCCCGAAGCTCTATTTAAGATTGCCAGTATCAGCAAATTATATATCGCTGCCTCTACAGTTAAGCTGGTTCATACCCAACAATTATCACTGGATGACACCCTCGCTGATCTTTTGCCTGAACTTGCCGGAAGAATTGAACATGCAGACCAGATTACCCTCAGAATGATGCTGCAACATCGCAGCGGTATTCCCAATTTCGTTGATCAGGAGGAGTTCGATTGGTCCAAATCGCATACGGATATCAACGAGCATCTGCAATTGGTATTAGATAAACCCTTGGATTTTGAGCCTGACACCCGTCACCAATATTCCAATACCAATTACCTGTTAATTGGCCGAATTTTGGATAACGTCTTAGGATATAGTCACCAGCAATATATAAAAGAACAACTCTTAGACCCGCTTGGACTTACCGATACCTACGGTTTACTAAGCCAGGTTGATTCCGAAGATGTGATCAGCGGCTACCACCACCCGTATGAAGGCGATACAAAAGAATTGGATTGGGTAACCCCCGGCGGATCGATGGTTGCTACAGCGCGTGATGTGGGAATATTCATACGAGCGTTACACGATGGCTCATTATTAAATCGTGAAGAGCAGGCTATCTATTCATCTGTTTATGATTACGAACACACCGGTTGGCTGTTGGGTTATTATAGCATCGCACGTTATCACAAAGATCTGGATGCCGTAATCGTTCAATTCGTAAATACAACCGGTGAAAACTCGCTGATGGTATCGAATATTGTATATAATCGTATTGTCAGGATTTTAAGCAGTCAGTAAATAGAGTGCGGATGGGAACAAACTATTTAAAGCTTTCGAGCTGCTCTCTCAGGTATTTCATGTTTTTCTTTTTCCCCTCCCACAATAAATTCCTGCAATACTCGGTATGATACCTATGTTTCTCCAGCAACTTTAACGCCCCTTTCTGCCATTCATCGGCGGGGATTTTTTCGCCAAAGCAGCGTTTCATTTCCACCCACATCTTTTTATTGGTTTTTCTGAAATCGGAAGTTCCGAGATGAAACAGATCGGCATCGGCCACTATTTTGGCAATCAAAGAAGGTGGAGTGCAGAATATTTTCGTAGCCATGATAGATTCACTCACGTTTTTGATGAGTTCACTGCTTGCATTCTCTTTTTTTAAAAATGCAGTTGCTAATTCAACGCTTTTCTCTTCGTGGCCATCACAAAGAACAAACAGGTACCCTACATCATGAAACCAAGCTGAAATTTGGACCGACTGTATCTCCAACTCATTCAGTTGATAGTGATCTGCAATTTGACCGGCAGCCTTCACTACCCTTTCGGTGTGCTCGATATTATGGTATGCAAAGATATCATTCGGGTGGGCATCAAAAAGCTCACGGACATGAATTTCCGATTGGATGATGATCTCTTTGTGGTCCATATTTCATGAATAATTGTTAGAAACCGCCCCCGTCTGAAACAAGAATATATACCAAGATGTAACTACTTACGGATAGCGCAAGCCCCCACATAAAAACATTGTATGCAATTCTCAGCAGTCTAAACTTGGTTTCAAGAACGGTTCCCAATCCATACAAATCTCTTGCCATCGTATTGTAAAGCCTTTCGCTATCTGCCATTAGCTCTTCAATTCCAGTTACGTACTCATCGCGGGTCAGTTTATAAAAATTACCGAAATACAGGATATTCGATCGATTTGCGCGCACATCATCCAGTGTAACTTTTTCATTACTAACCCGGGGTCGTGCTGCAAGAATTGAATAGATCAGGGCGATCATACAGGTGATTAATATGATGGAGGTTGGCAGAAGCAACCAAGGGTTGGAATCAATTTTTGTGGATATAGAAGCGATCGTAATAGAAATAATGATACCATTGATGCTGATCATAATGTTCGACTTGTTATCCGCAATGGCGCTGAGCTCCACATGAGTCCGGTAGGAGGTCCGGAACATATCCGAAATACCCCGCCGCCGCGATCCAAGCTTTTTCTTTTCAGATTTTTCTTCGTTTTGATCAGATTCTACTGATGCTTCTGGTGCATCATTTTCCGGTTTCTCTGAGTTGTCTGACATTTTTTTTGATGTTTTTATTTACCTGATTTCCTTAAAAATGGTGAATGAGTTCCGATTCTGGAATGTTCTTATTTCACTCGAATATTTTCTGTCCTCAAGCCTATTTGATCAACAATTTTTTCATAGCGTGGATCATCTTTCAGGTCTTTGATGAAAGGCAGTGAATGAATCAACAATACCGATCCCAATTTTACATCCACAGCCTCCTGTAAATATTCAAATGCCCGGTCTTTCTTGCCCAGCGCCGCATACACCATGGCAAAATCCAGCGAAAGGTTATGATTCGGCTCATCTTCGGCCCGTTTTCTCATCCGGGTAATGTTCTCATGAGCCAATGACTTATCTCCCATTTCAGCATAAATATATGCGAACTGCGACGCTCCGCCATATTTGGAATCCACAAGTTTTGCGTACTTCTTAATCATACGCAAAGCTTTGTCGTAATTTTTTTTGGTGACGTAGACCATCGCCTTTCCTTCGTACGCAGCCCTGAATAACGGGTCCAGTTCCAGCGCTTCACTAAATGCGTTGAGGGATTTCTCATAATTCCCTACTACACAATGGGCTCGCCCCAATTCCAACAATGCCGGAAGTGATAACGGATCGATTTTTACAGCTGCCTCTGCCTGCTCTACCATCTTATCGTATTCACCCATAATTCGATAGTACAATGCAAGAGCTTGCCGGGCCTCACTGTTATCCGGTTCCATCGTTATTGCTTTACGAAAATTCGCTTCGGCGGAATCAAAATCCCACTTGAATAACAAATTTACATACCCCAGGGCGATGTAGGAATCAGCACGCGAATTATTGAGGTCAATTGCTCTAAGGGCATACTTTTCGGCAATCATAAACGCTCGTTCTCCGGGCATGTGGCCGATGGTTCCCAAAAACGTATAGCAGTTCGCCAAAAATGCCAGTGCGTTGATATACGTATCACATTCAGCAATGGCGCGGTCAAAGTAGTCAATGGCTTTGTAAATAGCCTCCGGTGTTCTCTTATTCCAGTAGAACAATCCCTGCAGATAGTAGTTGTAAGCTTCTATACTGTCCGTTGAAGATTCGTAAATTTTCTTCTCATCCTGAAGTGTAAAGCGGTCTTCCAGTTTGTCTACAATCTTTCGGGCAATCTCATCCTGAACCGCAAAAATGTCTTTCAGATCGCCGTCAAAATTCTCCGACCAGATATGAAAACCATCGTCGGTGCTGATTAACTGGGCGGTTACACGAATTTTGTTTCCGGACTTTCGTACACTACCCTCAAGTATGGTGCTAACATCCAGTTCTTTTCCAATTTCCCGAATATCTTTGATCTCTTTTTTATAAGTAAACACAGACGTGCGTGAAGCTACTTTCAGATCTTTTATTCGGGTAAGAGCATTGATAATCTCTTCGGTAATTCCGTCACTAAAATATTCATTGTCGGCCTCGGAACTGAAGTTATTGAAGGGCAGAACCGCAATACTTTTGGGATTGGTTCCGGTAAGTCCACGAATGTATGTTTGCGACGGAATACTAAATCCCGGATCGGCAATGGCATAAATTTCAATCGGCATGTAGATATTTTTAAGCTCATGTTCACCGAATGATTCAAGACGGAACCCTGGCTGATTTTTGATCTCATCCACAACTTTCCCGGATATCATAACTGAACCGGAGATTCCGAGTGCCTGTACCCTGGCAGCGATGTTCACAGCATCTCCATAAATGCCTTCATCATCATACATTACATCTCCCATATGAATACCGATGCGCAACGGAACTCCCGGTTTATTTTTCAACTCTTGCTGAATCTCCCGGGCACAATTCACGGCGTCGAGAGCGCTGCCGAAAACGATAAGCGTACCATCGCCGTAATACTGCATCACTTCGCCATGGTATTTAAGCAAAAGATCTTTGATGACCGCTCGCTGACGATCCCGCAAAAATTTTGCGTTTCGTTCATCTTCCTGCATCATTTTTGAATAACCGACGATATCGGCAAACATGACCGCAGCGAGCATCCGTATGTTATTATTTTGAGTCATCCCATCAGTTCCCGGTATTGCTTTTGAGGTTTCGGTAAGATTCACCTCTAATTACAATACTCAATAATCGTGCCTGATTTAATATATGAAGATTTCCAGAACGAAATTCGTTTTCTATTGTGTGTGAATAGCCTCCGATACGAATTTCATGTCAATATTGTTAGAATAAAAATCCGGTTTTGACAGTAATGATGGTATCCTCCTTTGAAAATCCAACGGCGGCGTTAATCAGGAACGAATCGAAGGCGTTGAACCAAATGCCGCCTCCATATCCTTTATGCCAAATGGATGAGGATTCTCCATCTGTCCAGACCCGTCCCGTATCAAAAAATCCGTTGAGGCCCACTTTCCCTCCCAACAGATATCTATAAAAATCAAACAGTTCCAGGCGCAATTCAGTGTTGTTGAATACTGCAGATCGCCCGGAAAAACGCCGGCTGTTAAACCCCCTGAGATTCGTAGTTCCGCCAATAGCATTGGTTTCATAAAATGGAAAATCCCCAAAGTTATGTGCGGCTCCTATTCGGTTCGCCAGTGTAATTTGTGAGCTTGTTCTGGGTGAAAAATACATCTCCAGTTCCGATTGAATCCTCGAAAAATTCTCGCTTGTATTCATGATACCAAAATTCACATCTCCTCCTGCCATAAACCGAAATCCATATCGTGGATTCTGATTATTATCCAGATCGGAAAGCACCAAGCCGGCAGTCAGACCGCTAAACCATTGCTCCTTGAAGTCGCCGGGAGGAATTCCCTGGGCAGGATCGGAAACAATGTTGTCTGGATCTTCATCCACATTGGTAGCGCGGAGGCGTGCCCCTGTAAAAAACTGCATGATATTTCTTTCGAGAACATATCGCGGCTCCAAAGAATATTGATACAATCGTGCACGGTAGTAATTTAGCGATCGGTCTTCCAGGGTCGTTTCATTGCCCAACCCGAAGAAGTTTTTGTAGCTTTTTGGAAAGAGAAAACGAGCATCCAGTTCAGCTCTTCGGTTCCCCGCTGCATTGCTTTGAAGGTACCAGGCACCATCGTACAAAATATTTGCAGCACCTGTTGTAGGGGCATAATTCGCGCGCAGAAAATGTCTTGAAGCCGGGTGTTTTCGAAATCCATGCCGGGTAATCTCAGGACCGCCTCCCAGGAATAATCCCTCTTTGCTGTTATAATCAAAAAACAAACCTGCCAGTATGCTGTTCCAACGAAAATCGGATCTGTAATTATAGCGAACATTTTCTGGGATATCCGCTAACTCAATTTTTGTGTTTTCTCCCGATTCAATCTCATTTGCCCCAAATGTATCATAAATCTCAACGGTTCGCCTGAAGCCCTTTCTGTCCGTTTCATCTATATACTCATCCACTCCCGAACCCCCAATAATCCTGATAATAGTTGGGTTTGATGATGCACCTGTTAACAGAAACCGATCATTTCCAGCCATTCCGTAGAGTCGTAATTCATCCGTTTCGTCAGCAAAAAAAGTACGATCAAAATAGAGTTCATGAAGCTCACCGCTGCCGGATAGTTTGGAAACTTTCACGCGGATTTCATCATCACTTAAAAGTTTCACCTCAAACAGTTCCCGCTTATTGCTGCCGGGGATGGAAACCACGCCCGAAATGAGATCATAATATTTTCCCGCCACTTCCTGCAATTTATCACGACGGACTTTCAGGATTCGGATTGTCTCGTCGCCATACTTTTCAAAAACCGGATCCGGATAATTCCTTACGGCTTCCTCGATCACTTCATCCGTCAGTGATTTTTCAATATCCTTTGCAATCTCCAGCCACTCCGATTTGGTGACCTGATTGGTAAACCGGCGGGTCAAGTCCAGAGAATTATAATTCAACCCCTTTAGGTTTCCATAACTCTCCGAGAAGTTTTGATACTGAAAAAACGGACCCAATGCTCTCGCCGCATTTGGTAGCAAACCGGTCATACGCATGAGGGCTACATCACGATCGCGGGGAATCGGTTTATAGATTTTGCCTTTCTCATCTTCCGGTTCAAACGATGCCCAGCGCCATTGGTCACTATGGCGGTCCCAGTCCGCTAGCAACATATCGAGCAAGCGCGCTCGTGCAAACTCTTTTTGATCCACACGATGATCAATATCTCCATCCACCTTTCGCAAAAGCTCTACACTGCTTAAAACTTCTTCTGAAAACCCAACACTTTCCACGTCGCTCATATCACCATTGGGGCGCTCTTCAAACAGCCCCAGTTCACCACTGATCTGATCGGTGTACATTCCAAGTTGAGGGTCATCCGGTATATGATAGATTTTCGGATTGGTATGATAGACTCCGGCGGCATCCGCCAGATCCGGAATCACCAAAGCAGCATAGGGATTGATAATCGAAAACTGATCCTGGGCTACATCCAGCGCAATTGTTTTTCGGAGATTTTCACTCCAGATTCGCCCCGCCTCTTTATCAACAGAGCGGAGGACAAAATCGCGACCGTCTTTCCTCTCCAGGTGCATGGTTGTAGACTGTCCTTTCCCGCCGATCCGAACCGGTGTTAATCCGCCCTCCACTTGGGTTACATCAAACAACGGAAACTCACTTTCCACGGACCAATATTTCCGATTATGTTTCCCTACAATCCATTCAAATAGTCGGCTTTTTCCATCATAAGAGGCGTTTGCAGCGCGTGTTACTGTACTGTCGGTATAATCAATATCCGGAATGGATTCGGCAATCGATTCCTCAGAAAACGCATCTTCAAACGGCTGTTTTAGTTGAGTTCGGTAGAGAAGCGTTCCGGTTGAGCCGTCTCCTTCGGGTGCCCAGGCTTCCATCCACACGGAACCGTCTGCATAATATTGAACCGTTACAAACCCTCTGCTTCCATATGCAAATTCTGCACCTCGGCCATGAGATATATAACTCTTCTTACTGCCGGCCCCACTCACGATATAGTGATGATTTACTCGCTTTCCCTCCTTGCGATGATATTGCAAACCATGGGAGTGCCCGGAGGCGTAGATCATATCCTCGAGTTCGGTTGCGCCAAACAACTCTTGTAGTGCATCGGCCATCTCCTTGTATTCAAAGTTAATCACATCCTGCCTGAACCCAAAAACCCTTCGATAAAGAACGTACAAGCTTCCAAAAACGGGTGGCTTCAAATGAGCGGAGGGTGGAAGATATCCGCCGTGATTATCGTGCGTAATCAAAGGATGATGGGCCGCAATCATCAGGTAATCATTGCGCTGTTTTTTTAGAATATCGTCCAGTTCGGTGAGAAAATCGCCGGCATCGAAAAGGTCATACTCACCGGTATCTCCGAATGGTTTTTCATGCCTGTGAAGCCACCATTGGGTATCAAGTACAATCAGCCTGATATCTTCACGCAGACGTGGGTCGTCATCGTCATCCAACAATTTTATGGACACCGGACCCGGAAATCCATTATCCGGCAAAAACACATTACCACGGTTCAGATAATTCTCAACAAATTCCTCCTGCCGATGGACTCTTTCCAAACCTTCAGGCCCGTCGTTATCCCAATCGTGGTTACCCGGCATGAATACAATGCGACCCTCAAAATTCTCTACGGTTTTCATCAACTCAATGAGCCTTCCTTCATACAAATCACGTTCCGGGTGGGTGGAATCGGGTAGGCCTGCTTCGTAGATGTTATCACCCAAAAAAATGGCTGCGCTACGTTCGCCTGCATTATTCAGAAAAGACTCGAACAACTTTAGCACGGGCTCTTGTACATGTAATGTAGCTTCCCCCGCATCCCCGATTAAAAAGGTTTGATAAACCAAATCTTCTTTTGGTGGCGGCGATGATATCGGTGCGTTCTGCTCCTCTGGGTTGACATACAACAAAGACTGCGAACAGGACGCCAGGAATAATAAGATGAGAATGAGTGCAGGTTTCTTGATCATCCCGAAAAATAGAGACCCTTGATCTAATTAAGAAATGACGATTAGATTATAATACGATTTAAAAATCAAGTTATTTAGTGCACAAACAAAAAAAGCCACATCTTTTCAGATATGGCTTTTCTGACAAAATAAGTTTTGGAACGAATGTTTATTCGTAATCCAGACTCTTGACATTTACTGCGCTGGGTCCTTTCGGAGACTCTTCAACGTCAAATTCAACCCTTTCATCGTCTTCGAGACCTTGGTTTGGTCCGAGATCAGGGATATTGTTTCTGTGAACGAAAATATCTTTTCCACCTTCATCGGGCTTGATAAAACCAAAGCCTTTTGTTTTGTCAAAGAATTTTACTTTTCCTTGTTGTGACATAATAATAATGTAAAGTTTATACACATACGATCAGGTGTTCATCCGTGCTAAAAAGAGTTGCTTTACCAAATCGTTTCAGAGAAGATTACTGTCACCCTCTTGCAAGTGTGAATTAAATTGAGGGGGTAAAATACGAGGCTTTCAGCAGAATACCTATAAATAGTTTGAATGGACTAAAAAAGGTGAAATTTATTGGGTTCTCCCTATCTATCGAAAAACAAAAAAAAGCCGCATCCGTTAAGATGCGGCTTTTCCTTCTCTTAAGTAGTGTTAGACTAAAAGCCTATACGTAGTCCAAGCTTACAACATTTACTGCACTTGGCCCTTTTGGTGTTTCTTCAACTTCAAATTCTACGTTTTCGTCATCTTCCAATGCTTGGTTGGGACCTAATCCATCAACATTGTTTCTATGAACAAAAATATCTTTACCGCCTTCGTCAGGCTTGATGAATCCAAATCCTTTTTTTGGATCAAAAAATTTTACTTTTCCTTGTTGTGGCATAATAATATTGTAGTAATGTATTGTTTTGTACACGTACGATCAGGTATTCATCCGTGCTAAGAAGAGTTGCGCTACCAAGTCGTTCCAGAAAAGATTACTATACACCTGTTCGCAGGTGTGATTTAAATTGAGTTAATAAGATAAGGGGAATTAAGCGGAATGTGAATTAATGATTTTTAAAGAGATAGGGTTCAACAATTAAAAACGTTAGGCACGCTCTAAAAATGGGGGGATTGCCTACACGCAACTAAATAACAATTACTATGAAAAATATAAGAACACATATGTGGCTTTGTTTTGCTTTGGGGATTTTTCAGTTGATAGCTATGGGAATGGCATATTACGCAATGATTGAGATGAGTGAATCTGCGTCAGGTGTTTATCTGCCAACAAAATTGGTGCAGCTTGGAATTATTAGTGGGGGCTTGTACTTGATTTACTTTTTGATAGTACTGTATAAGGCGATAAAATTTACTCCCTCAAAAGCGTAAGTTCCGGGATTTATTAGGATTGGGTTTTTTTTAACCTTATTAATGAGCCTAAAAGGTTGATTGATCATAGAATGCAGCTATTTATTTATGAACAAAATCACCGCATACTTTGGAATCTCTTCGGTTGTGATTTTTGGTACTGCTTTAGTGATCATCGCGAGCCTGACTCCCGACTTTAATTATCTTGAAGATTTTGTGAGTAAACTAGGAGCCTCCGGTCAGCCATATGCCATTTGGTGGAACCTGATCGGCTTTTTGTTAGTGGGAATTCTTCTCGCCGTCTTTGGCTTTTTGTACGGAAAGGTTATTAACGATCGTTGGGTTGGAATATGCTTAGCCCTGTTCGGAATTGGATTTGCTACAACAGCTCTCCCGATTGATCTGGATGATTCAGAATCAACACTTTCAACCGCTCATGTTGTTGCTATTTGTCTTGGGCTAGCCGGCTGGTGTTTTTAGTTGTATTCGGGTGGATAATTTTCATGTCCCTAAACTTGTTGCAAAAAAATACTCCTCACACGGATTCAGAATTTTAATCCACAACAGAAAATTGATAGATGGTCGTCGTTTCATAGGTTTCATCAGGATTCAGCACCGGGGATGGAAAACTCGGTTTATTCGGCGAATCCGGGAAGGTTTGTGTTTCCAGACAAAGTGCAGCATACTGTTGAATGGGATTACCCTGCCGATCCTGCAAACTGCCATCCAAAAAATTTCCCGTATACAACTGAACACCGGGCTGATCGGTAAAGACTTCCATAACCCGCCCGGATTCTTCATGCCTGACTGTAGCGATTTGTCGAACACCTGAATCTGGGTTATTCAATACAAAGTTATGATCGTACCCGGGAGGAATGGAATCGATTCGGGCCCCAATTGGTTGCGGATCAGTGAAATCAAATGGCGTTTTTTCAACAGATCTTATCTCTCCGGTTGGAATCAACTCGTCATTCACTGGCGTGTATCGGTCGGCCTGAATCGTCAGTTCATGATCTAAAATACCCTGAGAAGGATGCCCGCTAAGATT
>CAYRDO010000037.1:0-24914 GCA_964422985.1 uncultured Rhodohalobacter sp.
GTCCCGACCGCTGTCGGGATAACCTCCGATTGCTCTGCCACTGAGCTACCGAGGAATTTATCTTTGAAAACGTATTACCGTTCTCATCAGAAGTCTCAAATATAAGGCCTTCTGAATTCAGATGTCAAGGAAAATTTCAATAAAATTTAGAACAAAAAAATAGCCGCTGATGAACAGCGGCTATCAAGAGAAAAAGTCAGAAATTATACTTTCCCAGAATTTTTCATGTCCTGAATTTCTAATCGAATTTCTTGAGACAATTTCTTAATCTCTTGTAATTTTTTTCTAGCTCTGGTACCAGCGGCTTTATTTCCCTTTTCGTAAAATTTGTCAATGTCAACCTCAAGCTCGTCAACTAGCTGGTTCAGTTCTTCTTTTCTACTCATAAGTAACACCTGTGGGTTAGTTCATATTTTATCGTACTTCAATTGCCACAAACTATTGAAGAAGTGCTAAACTGGCAAGTTAAAATGGGCGTAATTTTCATTATTTCGCATCTTTTTTCATAAATGCGATATCAACCGAAAAATCAGAAATTTGAAGCAGTTTGTAATCTCACTTCAGTTGAAAGGTCCCGTAAGTTCTTTGGAATGTGTTTCTCAACAAAAGCTTGATCGGCATCCTGGATATGTAATTTTTCCGGAAAATCCTGTTTAATGAAATCAGAAGATTCGTCAATGCTAAAAATAGTAATCTCATCAAGGCTAAATGTGCCTGATAAAGCCGTTGCCATCTTGCTTAAAGGGATGGGTGTGTATTTTCCTGAACTGCTGTTTAAGGCGAGATTTGAGATTAAAATCATCGGGTGCTCAGGAAGTTTTTCGATCTGACTTTTATCGATCTTTACTGAAGAACCATCATATGTTATCAGAGATTTTTGAAACCCATTCAGCGCAATTGTTGAAACACCTTCATCTGCAAAAAGTGCAACCAATCTGTGATTTAGCTCTTTAATGGCCCGAATCTGTGCTTCATCTCTCATCACACCGGTTTGTATGATGCGTTCGGTGTGCGCGCTATCACCATGAATAATGAGCCCCCGATGCTTTTTCTTGGCGAGTGATTTTGCAAAAGAAGTTAGAAAAACACCATTATCAAGGTGTTCGTAATCGATTACAGCTAGAAAATCCATTTATATGGTTGTTACTTCTTTAAAGAATTCGTTGTAAAACCGTAGGGTAAAAGATGCGAAACAATATGCCTGGAGGTCGATTCATCATCATGATGAAGTTCAATTTCCTGATCTGGCATTAACTCAAACAATACTTGCCTGCATGCACCGCAAGGGCTAATATAGTCACTTTTTGGAGCGTAGATATGCATTCCGTGGAATTCAGTGTATCCGGCAGCTATCGCTCTTGAGAGAGCAACTCTCTCGGCGCATAAGCCTAAATTCCATTGTTCAAATTCAATATTTACTCCGGGAATAAATCCACTTTCTGTTTTCAAAAGGGCGGAAACGGGGAAACCGGATCTATCGGAAACGCTCAGTTCACATAGTTTTTTGAGTTGAGTGGTCATATCATTCACCCTTTCAATACGTGGATCATACATCGGTGAGTCGCCCGGTACTTCATCCATTATTTTAAGATGAAACGTTTGAACCCAAAAATCGGATATATCATCCCTAGAATTGGTGGTGATAACTCCAACAGGTTCATCCTCGTTGCCCAGGCAACTGCAAACGCCGGACTGAATTGCCGGAATTGTAAGCGGAAACGATACATTCTCAACCCGAACTCCGGGATAGATCATCCCTGAATCTCCTAAAATAAAACAGCTTTCCGGTTTTTTTGAATAAGGAGTATAGCTACTTGATGATATATCGAATGTAAACTCTTTCAATAGTTGATACTTTTCATAACTGCATCTGCAATTTCTGCACGAATTCGGCTGATCCGGCTGCCATAACTCCGATTCGGATAAGTCCGGTTTGTAAGCATGATGATCGCGATATTCTCATCCGGATCCACCCAAAAACTTGTGCCGGTGAATCCTGTATGCCCAAAACTATTTTCGCTTGTCAGCGTTCCGGCTGTACTAAATCCTTCGCTTTTGCGATCAAATCCTAACCCGCGCTGGTTAATCGGCGACTGATGGCTTGTGAATTGATCAATAATTTCAGGGGATAGATATTGATGGCCGCCATAATTTCCATCGTTCAAAAGCATAAAGTAATACTTCGCCATATCCTGAACCGACGAAAACAATCCTGCATGGCCGGAAACACCATCCATAAAGTATGCCCGCTCATCGTGCACTTTTTTGTGAACAAGTCCGCGATCGTACACGGTATCAATTTCGGTTGGCGGAATTCTGTTCGTAATAATGGGGCCCACATTTCCCGGGTTGAAGGTAGTTGAGGTCATTCCCATGGGTTCAAAGAATTCATCGTGCACATATTGGTCAATCCGTTTGCCGGTTACTTCTTCAATAATTTCAGCGAGCAGAATAAATCCTAAATCGCTGTATACATATTCTTCACCGGGTTCATTAATAAGGGGCTCATTTCGAACAGCTTCAATCAACTCATTTCGGGTTCGCAGCTCATCCACATAAATTCTGAAGGCCGGTAGCCCGGATGTATGCAATAGAAAATGGCGTATGGTAATCTCTTTCTTCTTTCCTTCATTAAACTCCGAAATATATTTCGAAACAGGATCGTCGAGTGAGACTTTCCCTTCATCCACCAATTTCATCATAGAGGTAGTTGTTGCCATAATTTTGGTGATGGAGGCCATATCGTACACACCGTTTGAATGCACTGCTTTGGTCTTTGAATAATCATGATATCCATAGCCCTGCTGCCAGACAAGTGCACCGTTTCGCATCACCCCAACAACTCCGCCGGGAAACACAGAATCGTTGATGGCGCTTTGCATGATTTTATCCACCTGGAGTAATGAATCGATGGACATATTGGCTGCAATAGGATCGTCGTACCGAACGGTAGATTGCGGCATCTCAATTCCATCCCCAATTTCGTACATGCCCGGAACTTCACCGGGGAATTTACCCTGGATGTCAGAGGCGCCAAATATTGACGGAATGGTTTCACGGACCTGAGCGCTTGCTGCTGACCATGCCATCAGATGAACATCAGCTTCGGGAAAGTTTTCAACGATATAAGGATTCCCAAATGAGAGAAGAATTTCAGGTTTTCCAAGGCTGGTTAACTCTTCAAGAATATCCTCATACTCACCTGGCATTTGGAGAGCATGATAGGATCGCACACGGATAAACGAACCCAGAACAATCAGGTCTGCTTCTAGCGCATCATCCATCAATTCGTCAATCTCTTCGCGGCTGGTTCGGGAATCCAGAGAGTGATATTGAACGTTTTCGTGATATTTTCTGATTTCGCGATTGAGCGTACTCGAGGATGAATGTTCTTCACCATCGGAAATTCCCACAACCAGAACATTTGGATAATCGATCTGTCGTACCGGTAAAATATCTTCATCTTTTAAAACGGTAACTGATTCTCTTGCAATTCGATCGGCGGCACTCTGGAATTGTGGTGTATTTATTTTGTATTCGAGAGATTCAATATCCACCAACCGATCTGTAAATACTCCGTTTTCTGCTTTTAATTGCAATATTTTTCGAACGGAATGATCGATTCGTTCTTCGGATAATTCTCCAGCCTCAACCGCTTTTTGGATCTCGTTGATCGCTGCTTTTTCATCGGTACTGACAAGCATTTGATCCACTCCGGCGTTTAGCGCTTTAATTACGGCTTCACCGGGAGAATAGTGAGCTGAGATGCCCTGCATTTCTAACCCATCGGTTACAACCAAGCCGTCAAAAGCGAGACTATCAACGAGAATTCTGTTCAGAATAGATGGATCAAGCGTTCCGGGCAGTCCTTCATTTTCACTGATATTCGGGAAGGCAATATGTGCACTCATAATACTTTGCATCCCTTCATTTATAGACTGACGGAAGGGTACAAGCTCAACGGAATCAAGCCTTGCATAATCGTGAGTGATGGTTGGCAAAGCCAAATGTGAGTCTGTTTCTGTATCTCCATGACCGGGAAAATGTTTTCCTGTGGAAACCAACCCCTCACTTTGAACACCTTTCATAAACTCTTTTCCGTACTCAGCCACCATTTCAGGATCAGCAGAATAGGATCGAACGTTAATCACCGGGTTGTTTGGATTGTTGTTTACATCTAAAACCGGTGCATAAATCTGATGCACGCCAACCGCTTTAGCTTCAATGGCGGTGATTTTTCCTTTCAGAAATGCATTATACGGATTTCCGGTTGCTGCAACTCCCATCGCCGGGGTAAATCGGGTGGTTCCGTCGATCCGCATGGCTGCGCCAAACTCCATATCCTGGGCAATCCACAGCGGGTATTTAGCAAGTTCCTGAAGTTCATTATTTCTCACGGCCTGCCCATACACATCCCCCTGAAAAAAGATGATTCCGCCGACATGATAATCTCTGATCAATTCTTTTAATCGCAGATAGTCCAGCTTTCGGTCGTTTGAAAATTGTCCGTAAGCCCGAACCATAAAAAGCTGCCCGATTTTCTCATCAAGAGTCATTGCATTCAGCAGTGAATCCACATCAACAATTGTTTCAGACGAATCTGTTTGTTGAACCTGATCATTTGGGAATTCTGAAGATGTTGTGAATTGTGCGTTGATCGTATAAATAGCAAAGACGGATAGCATCAAAACGATTAGAAAGAGAGAGCGGTATTTAGACTTCATTGGAGCAATATTCAAAACTGATTTCATTCTGTGAAACTTGGTCTGTGAGAGTTTTAATTCGGGGATAGCGTCATCGTCTGATAGCTGGTTTCCTTGAAGAAGGTACTATCTTGATAGATAAATCGGTAGCGGCCCTCGAGCCATAGGTTGGTTTGATCGCCGTAATTAGTTGAGAGTGGATTTCCGGACTGGCCTGTGGGCAACACGCTTTCGGATTTACCGGGGGTTGAAAAATCAACAATTCTTCGGATGGAGGGTCCTAAACGCATCTCAAATGGAAATTCCCAACTATATTGTGCTTTGTTGATAGACATTGTATTACCGCTGACTGTATAGGGGCCTTTGCTGAACAAATTGTTCACGATCAATTTTAAAACGCCGGGAGCATCCGGACTTTGACTTGCCTCTACCAGCAGGGGAGGGCGAAGTGTAAATTCTAACACATTTTCCCAACGCCACTCAAATGGTTCCGGTCCAAACTCCTCGTTCAATTGATCTAACGTTTGCGCCATGCTCTCACGAACGATTTGATCTCTTGATTCTGTCTGAGGTGTGTTCTGATCATCAAAAAACATGCTGTTATTTCTGAGCATTTCTGAAATAATCATTACCGGCAGATGTTCGAGCCGGGATAAATTATCAAACATGGTTTCCCCAATATCATCAATAAGAACATTCCGCGATAAGTTGATAAAAAACAGATCGAAAATAGATGCAGCAGTCGATGACGGGGTGTACTCGTAATTCCAGTTTTCCAGGTAGGAGAGGGCAGTTTGAAGTTCCCCGGCGTTCTCGCCGCTTCGAAGAATTGGGAGAATCATCTCTGTTGTCTCACGTGCCTGCTCGGAGTACACATCATTTTGCATCGACTCGATGTAATCCACATTCAGGCTATCATTCGTTTCCAGAAATTGATTAATTCTGAGAATTCGTGAGGGAGGCTCCCAAAACGTAGAGATATAGTACGGATAACTATCGGTGACCATTTTGTTATTGGCGTGCGCCACATATCCTTTTTCCGGATTGACCAGGTGGGGAAGTTCCTCAAATGGAATTGTGGATTGCCAATCATAGGAGGGATCCCAACCGTGCCTGAACATCAAAGGATTATAATCACGAATAGGTAAATTCGCCCCGGTAAAAATGGCAATATTATTTTCCCGATCCGCATAAATGAAATTCATTCCGGGTGAATCAAACATCTCGACAGCATCCTGAAATTGCTCCATCGTTTCGGCATGATTCATCTTATAAATTGCCCATACTTCCTGGCTGATTTCATGGCCCATCCATTGCAAACTGACCAATTTATCCCCAAGAGACGAATCGGGGTGAATATCACTGATGATTGGTCCGTGCTTTGTTGTACGAACAATGTGAAGTTTGTCATCAGCGTCCTTCACTTCGATAATCTCGCGTCGTTCTTGAAACTCCTGATAAGCAGTTATTGAATCGGTCACGCTGTCAACCACATACTCATTTGGATTTTCCGGATTGATCTGCTCTGAGAAGAAATCCGTGTCGTCCGACATGATATTTGTCATAGACCATGCCATGTCTTCATTTTGTCCCAAAACCACAAAAGGAGAGCCGGGAATCGTGGCCCCGGAAATTTTATGATTGGGAGTATGATAGGAAACCTCATACCAAAAACCCGGGATGCTCAATCCCATATGAGGATCTCCGGCAAGAATCGGTAAACCGGAATCCGTTTTTGATCCGTTAACGGCCCAGGCATTACTTCCAAATTGAGTTCCATTCTTTTGAAGAAGTCCGCGAAAATTTAGCTCCGTTTCTAAGAATGGCATCGTTGATGATGCGAAAGATGCCGATTGTGATTCAGAAAGAGTCGTTGGATAACGGTCATCATAAACCGGCACAAGTTGATGAAAATTATAGGGATCCATCTGTTCAGCTAAATAAGCATACGTCAATTCACTCCACCAATGGATGTTTTGATCCCAAGCCATCAATCGGGAAAGCGCGATTGTATGAGTAGGCGTCCATTCGATTGGTTCAACATCCAGAAGGGTGAACTCTGCCGGTAAGCTATCTTCATTCTTACTCACAAATTCATTCACGCCGGCCGAATATTGCTCCAGGATATGAATGAGTGAATCCGGAGCCTCGTCTTCAATTCGTTTGGCTGTTTCCCAAAATCCTAGTGTCCGCTGATGAATATCGTACTCAATCAGTTCTTCCCCCAAAAACTCAGCAAACCGTCCCTCAGCAGCAATTTGTGAGAGGGTCATCTGCCACAAACGCTCTTGGGCATGAATGTACCCGATCGTGTAATAAAGGTCGTCCTCATTTTCAGCATAGATATATGGGACAGCATATGGATCCCAATGCACTTCTGTTTGATGTTGGAGTCCGTCAAGTTGTACATTTGAGTTGTATTCTGGAAGTGGAGAGTAGAACGTCCAATATGCGGACAGAAATGCGATCCCGATGATCAAGATTCCAAAAAAAATCAGGAGTTTTAAAATAAATCTCATGTAATAGCTTCTGGATGAGAACTAAGTTTGGCGTAAGATTGAAAATTCATAACAAAATACATACTCTCACAACCGAAAGGTATGATAATCATTTGAAAATTTGGAGCGAAGATGAGTGATATTAAACAAGTATCTGTGATTGGCGGGGGAACGATGGGAAATGGCATTGCGCATGCCTTCGCATTGAGTGGATTTGAAGTAACTCTGGTTGAAACAAAACAGGAATTCCTGGACAAAGCACTGAACACAATCGAGAAGAACCTTGACCGGATGCTTTCAAAACAAAAGATCTCAAATGATGAAAAAGATTCTGCTCTGAGCCGGATACACTCAACACTGAATACAGTGGAAGGAGTTCAAAAAGCAGATTTTATTATTGAAGCAATCCCTGAGAATTTCGAGCTCAAGAAAAAAGTTTTTAAGGAGATTGATGAAAATGCACCTGATGACGCGATTTTAGCTTCGAACACTTCTTCTATTTCTATCACTAAGTTGGCGGCTCAAACAAATCGGTCGGAAAAATTTATCGGAATGCACTTTTTTAATCCCGTTCCGGTAATGAAACTGGTAGAAGTGATTAATGGCCTGGAAACCAGTGAGGAGACGACTCAAACAGTCATGGATTTGGCTGAGAAACTAGGAAAGGTTCCGGTTTCTGCAGAAGATTCGCCCGGATTTGTATCGAACCGTGTGCTAATGCCGATGATAAACGAAGCCATTTTTTGTGTCTATGAAGGAGTCGCCGAACCGGAAGATATCGACCAGGTAATGAAACTTGGGATGGCTCATCCGATGGGGCCGCTGCGACTCGCCGATTTTATCGGGTTGGATGTCTGCCTCGATATTTTGAATGTCTTGTATGATGGATTCAAAGACCCGAAATATCGTCCATGTCCGCTCTTGGTGAAAATGGTAGATGCCGGAAAATTAGGTGATAAAACCGGCGAAGGATTTTTTACTTATGATTAGTGTAAAATTCCCCTCTCAAGAGGGGAGGAAATTCAAAAATTCAACAATCCAAAGAATGATAGATTTACGAAGTGATACCATTACTCGTCCCACTCCGGAAATGCTTGAAGCGATGATGCAGGCTGAAGTGGGAGATGACGTGTTTGGTGCTGACCCCACGGTCAACAAATTTCAGCAGAAAATGGCTGACCTTTTCGGAATGGAAGCCGGGTTGTTTGTGCCGAGCGGAACGATGAGTAATCAGCTTTGTCTGCACGTACTTACGGAACCGGGAGATGAAGTGATTATTGATGAAACCGGTCACGTGTTTAATTATGAATCGGGCGCTGCGGCTCATCTTTCTTCGATTCAATTGAGACCGTTAAAAGGTCATCGCGGAAAGCTGAATCCTGATTTAATTGAATCCGCCATTCGACCGAAAAATGAATGGGATCCTCACACCAAAGTCATTGCGGTGGAAAACACCACGAACAAAGGCGGTGGCGCTTATTATAAAAAAGAGGAGTTAACGGCAATTAGAAACCTCGCTAATGAACATGACCTGTTTGTCCACCTCGACGGCGCAAGAATCTGGAACGCGATGACTGCATCCGGAATAAAACCGGAATTTTTTAGCACGATTGCCGATACCATATCGATCTGTTTTAGTAAGGGACTGGGTGCACCGGTTGGCTCGATGATGTTATCAACGAAAGATCGAATTAAAAAAGCACGGCGATTGCGTAAAATGTGGGGAGGAGGGATGCGTCAGATTGGCCTCTTAGCTGAAGCCGCTGATTTCGCTGTGGAAAATCACTGGCCTTATTTGGATGATGACCACAAACGAGCCAAAGAATTTGCGCAGGCGATCTCGAAGAATCCGGCGTTTAAAATCGATCTCTCTACTGTCGATACAAACATCGTTTTGTTCGATGTTATAAATGGAACCGCAGAAGACGCACTTCAAAAATTTTTGGATGCCGGGATCGGTCTTGTCCCTTTCGGTCCCAAAACCATTCGTGCTACCTTCCACTTCCAGGTTGATGATAAAGACCTAAAGAAAGTACTGAACGTGATTGAGGAATATTCGTAAAACAATTCGCTGAGCCGTTATTGGACTCTGCTGCTGAATTCACTTCAGCTGCCGAATTTAAAGGCTAAAACATGGAATTCGGCAGGCGAACTTCAATTATGTTGTATACTCCGCGTTAATTCTTACGTACTCATACGAGAAATCAGATCCCCAGCCTGTGGCTTTTGCATCGCCCTGGTTCAGGTCAATCATAATGATAATCGTTGATTCTCCCATCACTTTTTTGAGCTTTTTACGAACGCCGTCAATCGGTTGACCTTCCTTCACGACCTGTTCCATTTTGTTGATTTCAGCACCGATATAGAGATCCACTTTTTCGGGATCAAACTCAACACCAGATCGTCCGGCTGCTGCGATGATTCGTCCCCAGTTCGGATCTGACCCAAAAATAGCTGTTTTCACGAGATTTGAGTTTGAAACGGTTCGCACGACTTGTCTCGCTTCTTTTTCCGTGCGGGCTCCTTCGGTATGATATTCAATCAGTTTCGTGGAGCCTTCGCCATCAGAAATAATCAGTTTTGCGAGGTGCGTGCAGAGCTGTTCAAGGTTGGCGAGAAAAAGATCATAATTGGCGTCTTTTTCAGTAATTTTTTCATTCCCTGCTTCGCCATTACACATGATCGAAACCATGTCATTTGTGGAAGTATCGCCATCAACCGTAATCATATTGAATGATTTATCGACAGCGGTTCTGAGGGCTTCATCCAATAATTCCGGGCTGATTGCAATATCGCAAACAATAAAGCCGAGCATGGTTCCCATGTCGGGGTGAATCATCCCGGAACCTTTGGCAATTCCCGCCATGTTGATCTCTTTTCCATCAACAGAAAATGATGTGAATCCTTCTTTGGCAAATGTATCCGTAGTAAGAATTGCGTTTGCTGTTAAAGATCCTGCTATCACCCGATCTGACAATTTTTTTACACATTCTTTGATTCCCTTCACAACTTTTTCGGTAGGGAAGGGCTCGCCAATCAAACCGGTGGAAGCAACTAATACGGCTTCTTTTGGAATTTTCAATTCTTTGGCGGTGGTTTCAGCCATGGCAACAGCGCCTTTCCAGCCTTCTTTCCCCGTACAAGCATTCGCATTTCCGGAGTTGATGATAAACGCCTGCGCCATCCCGTCTTTGATATGCTGCCGACTGAGTTTAATCGGTTCCGCAGCCACAATATTTCGGGTAAAAACGGCTGCAGCAGATGCAGGTACTTTCGAGTAGATCAGGGCGATATCTCGTCGCTTCGATTTGATCCCCATATGGGCACCCCAGCAAGTAAATCCACGAACGTGTGTAATGTTATTTAACATAGCTTTAGTATATAAAAATTAAATTGGGAAAACGTTTGATTGATAGGCGAAATAAGGAGAGGACAGTATATGCCTTCTCCAAAAGAGAAGTGTTCAGACCCGCCTGCCGGGAGGAGCTATACGTACCGGTGGTGTCGGATTCGGAAAAGAGATTCCGGAACCGTTGACCGTTGGCAATATGTTGAATGGATTGTCTTGCATTAGCTCCTATGATGATAAGAAAAAAATCCATTTATATTCATCAAAAATTTTTTGCCATTCAATCTTATCAGAAAAATGGCGATAATGAAACCGTTTATGGGTTAAGTGGAATCTGTTTTAATCCTGTTGATTCGATCAAGCCGAAGACAATGTTCATATTTTGAACCGCTTGGCCGGCTGCTCCTTTCACAAGATTATCGATTGTTGAAATCGTAATGATTTTGTGTGTACGTTCATCATATGTTGCATGAATATCACAGTAATTGGAGCCGCGAATATTCTTCAACGATGGCGGAGAATCAAAGACCCTAACAAAATGTTCCTTCTCATATGTAGAGTGAAATAGTTCTTCCACCAGCTCTGAATTCACTTCCTTTTTAGGTGTACTGTACGTAGTCGTCAAAATTCCACGATCAATAGGCAACAGATGCGGTGTAAATAAAACTTCTGTCGAATACCCTGTGTAATCCAGGAGTGTGTTTTCGATTTCTGGAGTGTGCCGGTGATTGACCAGCGAATACGCCGAAAAATTTCCGAAAACATCGGGGAAATGAAGCCCTTCTTTGGGTTTAGCACCAGCTCCGGTTACGCCCGATTTTGAATCAACCACAATAGAGGAGGGATTGATAAATCCATGTTTGATCAACGGTGCAAGTGCCAAAATCGCTGAAGTTGGATAACAACCGGGATTAGCAACAAGCCGCGCATTTCGAATCTTATCACGGTTCAATTCCGGAAGACCATAAACGGAATGATCCATATACTCCGCAGAGATGTGATCTTTCTTATACCATTCTTCATAGACGGATTGAGAGGAAAAGCGAAAATCGCCCGAAAGATCAATAATGATGAAATCATCCAGTCCGTGTTCTTTCACGAAATTCATCGACACGCCATGTGGCAGAGCCAGGAAAACAAGATCAGGTTCATATTCAGAAACATCATCAATCGAAATCAGAGTGATATCGACGAGGTCCTGAAGATGAGGGTGAATATCTGTAATTTTTTTACCGGTGTAGCTTTCGCTGGTTACAAATTCAAGAGTTACATCGGGGTGGTGCGCAAGGAGCCTGACTAATTCTGAACCGGTATAACCGGACGCTCCAACAATTCCTACTTTATGCTTGGCCATTCTTATTTTCTACTACTTTAATCGATTCTACGAGTACATCTACAACCGTGTCCAACTCATCTTTTGTGATGATAAGCGGAGGCACAAGTCGAATCACATTTCCGGAGGCACAATTTGAGAGTACGCCTCTCTTAAGCATCTCTTTTACTACATCGCCACCCTCAAAAGCTAATTCCACGCCAACCATCAGGCCTTTACCCCGTACGTCTCGTATGGCATTCCAATGACTGGAAAGATCGGCAAGGCGTGTTCTCAGATACTCTCCTCGAACTCTGGCTTTTTCGCAAATATCATCATCAATAATTACCTTCAGAGTCTCAACAGCAGCCGCACAAGCCAGCGGGTTTCCGCCAAATGTTGTACCGTGGCTGCCGTGATCAAATGCTTTGGCAAATTCCTCCTTAGCTACAACAGCTCCGATTGGGAAACCGGAACCAAGTGCTTTTGCGAGAGGCATAATGTCCGGTTTGATTCCGTAATGCTCGTGAGCAAACATCTTTCCTGTTCGCGCAATACCGCATTGAACTTCATCAAAAATCAGAGGAATTTCATACTGATTACAAAGCTTTCTCGCCGTTTTCAGATATTCAGGCGAGGCTTCAATAATTCCGCCTTCTCCCTGGATCGGTTCGATGATAATTGCAACCGTCTCCTCATTCACAGAGTTCTCAAGTTCTTTCACATCATTCATCGTGATATGCTTGAATCCGGGAGGGATCGGGCTATAACCTTCCTGATATTTCTCTTTCCCCATGGCGATGGTTCCGAGCGTTCGGCCGTGAAACGAGTTTTTCATACTGATAATCGTTCCCGTCTTGCCCTTTTTGTACGAATATCGCCGGGCAAGTTTAATGGAACCTTCAACCGCCTCAGCCCCGCTATTACAGAAGAATGCTTTATCGAGGCCGGAGAGTTTTACCAGCATTTCAGCTAGGTTACTCTGTGGTTCGTTATAATAAAAGTTAGAGACATGAATTAGTTTCTCTGCCTGCTTCTGAATCGTTTTCACAATTCGGGGATGAGAATGCCCAAGGCTGTTTACGGCAATTCCCGCAAGTGCATCGATATACTCATTGTGCTCATCATCCCAAACCTTGGCCCCCTTGCCTTTAACCAATGCAATCGGATAGCGACCGTACAGGTCAAAATGATACTTTTCGGCTTTCTTTTGAGCTGGTTCTTTTCCGAAAATGCTTTTTACAGTTTTAAAAACTTTTCCGGGTATATTTTTGGCCATGGTAATCTGAAAATTGGAATTATTTGATAACTAACAGTTAATGACTTAAGAGTCTGAAAATCTTAGTTTTTGATCTCAGTTCCAAGCCGTTTATCGGATAATAAGATACGTAATAAATGTTCCTTTTTCGTACCGTTAATTATATGGGATGATTGTACTCCTTTTTCCAATGCAATCAGGCAGGCTTCAATTTTTGGAATCATGCCGCCTTGAATTACCGATCCAAAGAGGTTTTTTGCTTCCTTGGGAGTCAGTTCAGAAATGATCGACTTAGGATCGTCGATGTCTTCTAATAATCCATCGATGTTGGTGAGCGCTACAAATTTATTCGCTTTCAGTGCCCCGGCCATGTGACCCGCGAACATATCTGCGTTGATATTATAACTTTCGCCATTCTCTCCGGAAGAAACAGGGGAGAGGACAGGGATATAACCGGCATCTGTCAATGTGTTAATCAATTTTGTGTCGATTGTATCTACATCGCCCACAAAACCGAGATCGTGTTTCTCTTCAACGCCATCCGTTTCAACAATATGAAATCGTTTTTTGGCTCGTACCATCGAAGCATCACGTCCCGAAATTCCAACAGCTCTAACATTATTGGCATTCAGCAGTCCAACGAGTTCTTTATTAACCATCCCGCTGAGAGCCATTTCAACATAGCCTATCGCTTTCGCATCCGTTTTTCTGTGTCCGCCGACAAACTCGGAGACAACACCGACATCATCCAGAAGTTGTTTGATTTCAATTCCGCCCCCGTGTACAACAACCACTTTTGCCCCAAGCTGACTGAGAATTGAGATCTGTGAGACAATTTCATTCTTGGTTTCTTCATCAGTCAACGCATTTCCACCTGTTTTAAGTAGAATGATTTGATCTTTGAGTGAATGCAGATGTTTCTCATCAACTTCAAATGAAATCGATGAGATGACTTCGTCGGTATTATTTTGATTCTGTGACAAGTTGATAATCTAATTACAGGTTTAAAATGATTTTAAGCCTATAAAATAAAAGACTTTAGACAAATGTCTTATGGGAGTTTTAGAAAAGAAGGAGCATAGAATGGGTGTTCATATCATACTACAATTTAAACGTATGATTTTTTTTAGTAGTAAAAGAAATAATAGAGTAACCGTAGTTTTCTCAGCGTAACTCTGCGCGCTCTGCGGTTAAGATTAAACCGCTGTGACGGTGAGGATCGCAGTTTGTCTATTACAATCTTAAATGATGTGAAGAATAGGATCACATTAGATTGATTATTTGACATCATCTACCATCTGATTTTCGTGGCTTGTTCACTCATCCGATGATTGACGATGACTCTGAAACTCACACCAAAGCCAATCCAATCCGCCCACGCTCTAGATCAATATTGGTAATTTCCACATCGATGATATCTCCTACCGCAACCACATCATGCGGATCATCCACGCGCTTATCCTTTGCCATGTTTGAGATGTGAAGCAGTCCATCTTGCTTAACGCCGATATCCACGAAGGCTCCGAAATCAACGACATTCCGAACCGTTCCTTCCAGTTTCATGCCGGGGGAGAGGTCTTCCATTTTCAGGATATCCTGGCGAAGCAGCGGTTTTGGAAGAGATTCACGAGGATCACGTCCGGGTTTTTGGAGATTTTCGATGATCAATTCTAAGGTAGGAACTCCAACTTCAATCTTTTCAGCTACCTCTTTTTTGTTGATGCCTGACAGGGAAGCTTCAATTTTCTTCTGTTCGTTTGAAAGATGTTCAATATCTATTCCGAAGAGGTTACAAAGCTTCTCTGTTGCTTCATAGCTTTCAGGGTGAATGGCTGTGTTATCGAGCGGATGTTCACCCTCAGGAATTCGCAAAAATCCGGCTGACTGCTGGAAACGGAAATCACCTACCCCCGAAATGGATTTGATCTCTTCACGATTTCCAATGCGCCCTTTTTTCTCACGATACTCAACAATATTTTTTGCCACACTTCTGCTCAGGCCGGAAATATGAGTCAGCAGTTCCGAACTTGCCGTATTCAGATTTACGCCCACATCATTCACACAGCTTTCAACCACATCATCCAGTTTTTTGGAGAGTGATTTTTGGTTGATATCGTGTTGATACAATCCAACACCAATTGATTTCGGATCAATTTTTACAAGCTCAGCCAATGGATCCTGAACCCGTCTTGCGATCGAAATATTTCCACGCTGAGCAGCATCCAGTTCTGGGAATTCTTCCCGTGCAATTTTGGATGCAGAATAAACAGAGGCACCGGCCTCGCTGATAATCAGGTAGTTCAACACTTCATCCGGACTCTTCTCCTTGCGTTTCTGGATCACATCCGCAATAAATTTTTCGGTCTCGCGGCTGGCTGTTCCGTTTCCAATGGCAATGAGAGTTACACCGTGTTTGTCGATAAGACGATTGACAACTTGTGCACCCTCTTCAATTTTCTCTTGCGGTGGAGTAGGGTAGATGGTTGTTCCATCCAAATACTGTCCTGTTTCATTCACAACTGCCAATTTACAGCCGGTTCTGTAAGCCGGATCCACGCCCATCACAACCTGGTCTTTCAACGGTGGCTGCATCAAGAGGTTTTTGAGGTTGGTTGCGAACGTTTGAATGGCATGTTCATCTGCTTTTTCGGTGAGTTCATTGCGTAACTCGCGCTCGAGCGATGGAAATAAAAGTCGTTTGTACGCATCCTCAACCGCATCCTGCAGATACGGTGTAAAAATGGACATGTCATTTTCGATCACCACGTCATCCAGATTATCCAGCGTTCGGTCCGTGTTCAGTTCCACATTCACAAAAAGTACATTTTCGCGTTCGCCACGATTCAAAGCCAATGTCTGGTGAGGTTTGATGTACTGCACGCGATTGTTGAACTCGTAATAATCCTCAAAATTTGTCCGCTCCTTCACAGCCGGGTTTTTCTTTGAAGTAATCACACCATGTTTTCGCATGATGGCACGAAGTGTATCGCGAACATCTACTGATTCATTAATCCATTCGGCTACAATATCCAACGATGTTGTGAGGGCTGTATCCGCATCGGGAATCTCATTTTCTTCACTGATATATTCCCTTGCGTATTCAAGCGGATTTCCATCTTCAATCTCCTGCGCCCAAATCAGCTCCGCCAGCGGCTCAAGACCTTTTTCCTTGGCCATATCGCCTTTGGTTTTGCGCTTCTTCTTATACGGCAGATAGAGATCCTCCAATGTCTGCAGATCTTTACATTCTTTGATCTTCTCTTCGAGCTCAGGAGTGAGTTTATCTTGCTCTTTAATCGCTTTCAAAATGGTTTTCTTGCGATCTTCGAGTGTTCGGTGAAATTCAAGTGAGTCGCGAACGGCCCGAAGCTGCTCTTCATCCAATCCGCCGGTGGCTTCTTTTCTATATCGGGCGAGAAAGGGGATGGTTGCTCCCTCATCAATTAAATCAGCAGTTGTTTTTACTTGTTTTTCGGAAAGGGAGAGCGCGGTAGAAATGTGTTTAATGATCTGAGCTTCTGTCATACAATTTTGTACTTCTCGTCTAAAGAATTTCTATTGGTTTGGTGATTTAAAAGGGTGAGAAAATAAACATCTGGTAAGTTAATCTCATCATGAAAATATAATTGAAGAGAATAGTAGATTATTTTTGAAAGCAAGACATCCACTGAAGCTATAAAAAGCAGGGGATAGTTAAAATCTGATCAGGTTTTGAACCTGTGATTATAAAATTACCTCAATGCCTCCTTTCCCCCGACGTTTCAGAGCCAAACAGGGAGGGAAGCAACAAATTAAGCATTCTTATGTCGATTGACGTTGATTACTCTTTATCAGCAGAGATCTCTTTATCGTAAAATGCAAGAAGTCTCACCAGATCTTTTTCTGATTTCTCATCAATATTATTTTCATCAATAAATGTATTTAACTCTTTTTCAGAATCCTCCCCGATTGTATTAATAATATCTTTTGCTCGTAATCTGCGAAGTTTATGCATTTCTTGATCAGGCGTTTCTAGATAATACTCGGTTTCATTTTCATAACGGTTGGTTACTTTGCCTGTGAATGGATCTTGTTTATGCCCCCTGACTAATTTTCTTTTGTGCACAGCGAATAATTTAATAGCCCCATTTTGATCGTATAACACCTGAACAGGGGTTGGTTCAGTGAGATCAAATTCTTTATCATTGACCCGAAACGTATACTCTTCAGGAACGCTTTCAGAGGATTTAGAATCCTGAGATGTTTCAAATGAGAAGCCTTTTATATCCACGTTCTCAAGAACCAATGTCTGATCATCTTTTTTGAATAAAATCAGATTTCGTTCAAGGTCATAATTGATGGGAACGATTTCACTTTTTTTATCTGATCTGAAAATAAAACGCCCTTTCTTAAACTCCTCATTGAGTAAAGGTGTGCCTTCAACATCGGTGGTGTTGACCGTATAGATTCGGGTTCCTCCAAGATGAGTCAATTCCGAAAGATCGTAGGGATTTGTTTCTTCCGGGCCTACCTGTGCGTTTACATCAACGGAAAAGAGAACCAATAGAATAAGGGAGAATGGGATGAGATTTAGTTTCTTCATAATTAAATAATCTTAAATATGGATTTTAGAGATGTTATTGAATGAATAGTTTATGAGATGATTTGAATCAGTAGATGTCAGTAAATCATTTTAAAATGTGACGCTTAAACCTGATCATCTTTAAAATTAAGTATATATTAAAATTGCCCTAATGGAAAGGCAAACAATCAATTGAAGTATGGAAATATCTCTACAAGAACTACAGAGTGCTGCAGTAGAATTTGCCCGGGCCGGCGGCAAATCAACTCTCAATTATTTTAAAAAATCGTTCGACCTTGAATTTAAATCAGACGACACACCGGTAACCAATGCCGATCGGAATGCCGAGAAGGTAATACGTGAGATGATCAATAGTTATTACCCGAATCATGGTATTATCGGGGAAGAATTCGGCACTGAAAATGAAGATGCTGATGTAATTTGGGTATTGGATCCGATTGACGGGACTAAATCATTTATTCATGGAATTCCTTTCTATACCACGCTTATAGGTATTTTAGTAAAAGGTCGGCCGGAAGTTGGCGTAATTTATGCGCCTGCGCTTGATGAAATGGTCGCAGCGGCTACGGATTTGGGATGTACACTGAACGGAGCCGATATTGAGGTTCGTGAGTGCAAAGATCTTTCAAAAGCCACGTTTCTTACAACCGATGTAACCACTTACGAGGAACATGGATTTCAAAAACCACTTGAATCATTACTGGGATCAACCCGAATTCATCGTACCTGGGGTGATGCTTACGGCCACATGATGGTTGCCGCAGGTCGCGCAGATATCATGATCGATCCGATTTTAAGCATTTGGGATGCAGCGGCTTTGTTGCCCGTTGTCTCCGAAGCGGGTGGTTCTTTTACAGATGTGCATGGGGAACAGACAATTGAAACCGGAAATGCTATTTCCACTAATAAAACGTTAGCGAAACAAATTATTCCACTATTTGATGAAGTATCTTAATATGAAAACATTAAAACTATTCTTCTTTTTCGTACTCTTTTTGGGGATTTCTGATCTACTTTATTCCCAAGACTGGGATTACCAAAAATACCCGAAACTCGATATCACCCTTCAGCATTTAAATGCGGATATACATGTTGATGAATTCGGAGTAATTGAAGGAGATGTCTTATATCGTGCTACGGTAAATATCGATGACCCCGATTCGCTGGTTTTTGATGCGAGCCGTTTGAATATTTTGGGTGTTGCCGTAAATGAAGCCGAAAAAGAGTTTAGCGCCTCTAACGATCAGCTTGTGATCTATCTAGATGAAGTTTTTGCGGCAGAATCGGTTCTGAATATAAGGATTCAATATGAAGCAAATCCGAAATTTGGAATCCTCCGGGATGTAAACAGAACAACATGGACCTCTCAACTTCCCAAATCTACACGGCACTGGCTTCCGGTGATTGATCATCCGAGAGTTGAATTCACAACGGAACTGCTCGTTACACATCCATCCGGGCAAACATTGATTGCGAATGGACAAAGAGTCCGGTCTGAAGTGATGAGTGTAGATGAAGAGAGAACAACCTATACCTCCAATAATCCTATCCCGGCAACGTCACTTGCATGGGTGGTGGGTGAGTTGGCAGAACATTCGTCAACATCTGTCAACCGAATCCGCAGAACGGGAAATCAGGGCCCTATCCAGGTTCGGGTATATTCGGAGTCTGAACTATCATCAGAAACGAATTTTGCTGATCTCGCTGCAAATACACTTCAAGCAGTTCGGGATAAAGTGGGCGCTCCCTATCCGTATCGGGATTTGAATGTTGTTGTTTTAGATAATGATTTTTGGGAGACAAAATGGTACGCAGCCGGAGTGTTGTTTGTATACAGAGATCATGGAGATTTGGAACAACAGATTCAGCGAGGGATTCTGAGTCAATGGATTGGAACTCAAATCCGGGAAGAACAATGGAGTGATGCAGGTGCCATTCATTCTGCCCATGCAGTTTTGGCAAATCAACTCTTTGAACCAGAGTCGGTCATGGAAACCAGTGAAGAGCCTTACAACGTTTTCTCCCTTCACAACTATTCAAAATGGTCTGACTTTTTCGCTGAAAATCAATTACCAAGGTTTAAATCAACCCTGCAATTAACGATTAATAATATTTTAAATAACGGACGCAATATACTGGGATGGAATGAGTTGTCGGAAATTATATATAATGAATCCGGCCAGCCATTTTTTGAAGGATTCGAACCCGATGAACTTGAAGGTGCTGAAGAAAACACCATCGAATACACGGCAGAAGTCATTTGGAATGAAACGGATAACACTGTTCAGGTTAACTTTGAGGCTGCCAATCAAATGGTGGACGAACTGGTGACTGTTTCGGTTGAAGAGATTACGTTTCAAGGGAGCAATCAGCATGAGGTAACCTTCACCGGTGAGTCTGAAAGTTCTGTGATCAGTGTATCATCAGGAATCGAAAACCTGAAATTGAATATTGAGAACCGGGAGGATATTCAGCTCAATGTTGAAAAACCATTTATGTTTTGGATCTATCAATTGAGGAATGACACAGATCCGGAAAAACGAGTGGAGGCTGCAAAAGGGCTCGCAAACTACACAAATAATCCGGATCTGCAGCTTGCCTTGGATGATATTTTGCGAGTGGAATCCAACCCGCAAGTCTACGCAGAAATTGTACGGTCACTTTCCACGTTAACGGCGGGGGCATCCGGAATGGGGCAGCGATTTTTGGATTACTCCTCATCTCAACAACATCCTGAAGTACGGATTGCGGCAGCGGAAGCTCTGGCAAATTTCCCAAATAATGAACAAGTAGTGAGCCGACTGCAAAACATCGCTATGCAATCACAAAATCCGGAACTTCAAAGGGCTGCGATTCAATCGTTGGCTGAAGTTACAGACGCCGAGCGATTCAATACTATTGCCGGGAATCTTGTCTCTCGCGAACCGGTTCTGAACCAGGTTCCACTGTTGCTTCAATTATTAGCTGAAAAAGGGGAAACGGAATCTGCTGTTGAGATGGCATCTACATTTATTACGGAACAGTTTCCGTATGATGTTCGCAATGCAGCTTTGGGTATTATGCTGGAATATGATCGCGCTTCTTCTAATTGGGAGGAGAGATTGCCTGACCTGTTTTCAGACACCCATCCCGGAATTCGATACAAAGCAGCCTCAGCTTTGGAATATGTGAATGCCAGATCCAGAAATGAACTCGCGGATCAATTCCTGATGGAAGAATATGATGAGAGAGTGAGAAGGGTTCTCGCGCAATATTAATTGAAAGCTTTGGCAGTGTCAGGTCTGAGACTCAGTTTTTCTTGAGTCTTGAGTCTTGAGTCTTGAGTCTTGAGTCTTGAGTCTTGAGTCTTGAGACCTGTACCTTGTATCTTGCATCACTGCCTTATCCACTTCGCGATATCTTTGAAACTGGCGGTTCCGCCATAGCTGAGGATCCCCACTTTGTAAATCTTAGCACTGAGCCACATCGTTCCGATAAAGGTCAGAACCATCAAAAGCATTGCTAACCCAATTTGCCAGAATGGGACTTCCGTGATGGCAATCCGCGTAATCATCACAATAGGGGAGAAGAATGGAAACAGGGAACTGATCACAGATAATGTACTGTCCGGACTTCTCCAGGCGTGGAACATAATAAAATAGGCCAGCATGATTGGAATCGTCACCGGCATCATCAACTGCTGGGTATCCGTTTCTGAATCAGCCGCGGATCCAATCGCCGCAAAAAGTGAGCTGTAAAGCATATATCCCAAAATAAAGAAGAGAATAAAGTAAACGATCAGTGAAGTTTCTATGGTCGGGATATCCAAAAATGCAGGAACTTCAGCTTGTTGGGGTGCACCCATCGCTTCCATTTGTTCAGTTTGATCGCCCATCACAGAAGCCGCGATCGGGCCGGCAACGCTCGTTAATCCAAAGAGAGCAACCAGCCAAATTGCAAATTGGGTAATCGCGAGTGCACCTACACCGGCCATCTTTCCGGATAACAACTCAATCGGTTTTACAGATGATGTAATCACCTCAATAATCCGGTTGGTCTTCTCTTCAATCACTCCGCGCATGATATATCCGCCATATCCAAAAATGGCAAAGAATATGATGAAACCCATCGCCATTCCCACAAATGTAAAGAAAGCAGTATCGTCTTCTTCCTCTTCACCTTCAGCAGTGAGCCGACGGGATTTAAGAGAGACGCTCATGACTAAAATATTTTGAATATCCTGTGATACATCTGCCCGTTGGAGGCGTTCCTCGCGAATCACTTCGCGCATATCCGACTCAATCGAGTTCAGTAATTGAATTCCACCGCTGCCGCTGTAGATCAGTTCGAGAGGTTTATCATCGGTGATATGCTCCTCATCCAGAATCAAATAGCCGGTAATCTGTTCTTGTTGAACTAGGGTTCGAAGGGAATCTTCACTCAGGTAGGAATAGTCGGTATACCGCTCGGTATTTAACTCTTCAAGGGAGGGAGCCAACACTTCCGTCTGATCAATCACGCCAATTTCAAACGTGATATCGCTGTCCCACACCGAAATCAGGATTCCGATTCCAAACATCGCTACAAACCCAACGGGAACCAAAATGGTGGCTGCGATAAATCCCTTACTTTTGATACGGGTCATATATTCCCGTTTCAGTACTAAATAAACTTGTCGCCAACTCATGCTTGTAAAGCCTCTTTATTTTTGATGTTATCTTCGCCTACCGTAGAGATGAAAATTTCGTTCAGTGAAGGTTCCACCAGTTGAAATTTGTGGATTTCTGCACGTTCCATCGCCTTTCTCAAAATCTCTTGGTGACTGGAACCATTCAGAATCCGAATCTCCGCAAAATTGGTGGATCGATTGTTGATTCTCACATCTTCGAGTTCATCCAAAAAAGTGGCATCACCCTGGAATTCAAGCAGAACCGTGTTCTTCCCAAACTCTTTCTTGATGCTTCTAAGGTTTCCGGTCAGAACCACTTTTCCATTGTTAAACAGGCAAATATCATCACACATCTGTTCTACCTGTTCCATTCTGTGAGTGGAGAATAAAATGGTTTTTCCGCGTTCCCGAAGCTCAATAATAATCTCTTTCAAGAGTTCACTGTTGATAGGATCGAGGCCGCTGAACGGTTCATCAAAAATGTAAATATCAGGATCATGAACAATGGTTGAGATAAACTGAATTTTCTGGCTCATTCCTTTTGAAAGATCGCCAACAACTTTGGAGTGCCAATCCAACGCATTAAACCGTTCCAGCCAATAGCGGATCTGTTTTTTAGCGGTTCCCGCATCCAGTCCTTTTAACTGAGCCAGGTACATCAACTGTTCACCAACCTTCATTTTTTTATAGAGTCCGCGCTCTTCCGGCATGTACCCGATCAGCTTTTGTGTTTTGGGACTTACTTTCAATCCCTTGATCGTAATCTCGCCGGAGTCCTGGGGTATGATATAGTTAATCATTCGGATGGTTGTGGTTTTTCCGGCTCCGTTTGGCCCCAAAAGACCGAAAATTCGACCTTCAACCGCCTCAAACGAAACGTTATTTACCGCCACCGTTTTACCAAATGATTTTGATAAATGTTTTACCTCTATCATAGCTTATTGCGTTAAAGAGTGGGTAGGTTTTTGATGATTTAAATCCTGACTAGTGAGGCAATACAATAGCAAGAATCTGAATTTATTAAAAACATATTGAAGCGAGAAAATTCTTGTCACTATAAATGGAAATACGTGCATTTGATAACGATTCATGATAAAGAATACATAATGAACAGCCGATTTTTGTTATCAAACAATAAAGATCGTTGCAGGTGGTGCGATCTTTTTATTTCTTCTGAGTACGATGTTTACAATGTGATGATACTTTAAGATTTATAAGCATATATGGATATAGTTCACATTTCCGCAGAGTGTTACCCGGTTGCAAAAGCCGGTGGTTTAGGGGACGTAGTTGGGGCTTTGCCAAAATATTTGAATCAGGCCGGGCATAAGGCATCGGTGATTATGCCTCACTACTACAATAGTTGGACGGAGAAGGCTGAAACGGAATTGATCTATGAGGATAGAGCTCCTATTGGTCAGTCTACGTTCGGGTATAGAATCAGCAGACTCGTTGAGCCGAAATTGGGGTTCGACCTTTTTTTGGTTGATATTCCGGGGCGATTTGATCGCCCGGGAGTCTATCTCGATCCCTGGTCGGGACATGCCTATTGGGATGAAAAAGAGCGTTTTTTCAGCTTTCAGATTGCGGCGTTGGATTGGCTCAATCAGAGAGAAGAAAACCCGGATGTAATTCATTGCCACGATCATCATACGGCATTAATTCCGTTCATGATGACACAATGTTATCGCTATGAGCCTCTGCACAGTATACCAACGGTTCTCACCATTCACAACGGCGAATACCAGGGACAATATGAGATGGCCAGCGCCGATCTTCTGCCCGATTTTAACCGATATAACACCGGTTTATTGGATTGGGACGGCGCTCTGAATTCATTGGCGGCCGGTATCAAAACAGCCTGGAAAGTATCTACTGTGTCGGAAGGATATATGGACGAACTTCGGGATTTTTGCCACGGCCTTGAATATCTGTTACGGGCTGAAGAAGCGAAAACAACCGGTATTCTGAATGGAATTGATACCGAAATTTGGGACCCATCAACAGATACGTACCTGGAAGAACATTATTCACTCAGAAATTATAAAGTTGGGAAGTCAAAGAATAAAGAGAAGCTTTGTGAAGAATTTGATTTGAATCCCGATAATCCGCTTTTCTCATTTATCGGGAGGCTGGTTCGGGAGAAGGGCGCGGATCTGCTCCCGGATCTTATCAAACAATGCCATGAAAATGGAGTGGAAGCCAACTTCATTGTACTTGGCACGGGAGACCCTCATCTTCATGAAATTTTCGAAAATCTGGAAAATGAATACACCGGATATTTCGATTCGCGACTTGAATACAATGAAGGTTTGGCACATTTGATCTACGCGGGAAGTGATTTTTTGCTGATGCCCTCCAGAGTGGAACCCTGCGGACTCAACCAGCTTTATAGTATGAGATACGGGACTATTCCCGTCGTTCGAAAAACGGGTGGTCTGGCCGACACCGTGATCGACGTAGACGAGGAGGAAGAGGGGTACGGATTTGTTTTTGAAGATTTTAAATTACAGGAAGCGGTTGAAGCAGTTGAAAGAGCGGTGGATTTATTTTCGAAAAAACGC
>CAYRDO010000038.1:0-24354 GCA_964422985.1 uncultured Rhodohalobacter sp.
TGACATAGAAAAACTTAGAAATGTGACCTCATGCCAGTTTAGATCGCAGAATCGCTTAAAGTCTGCAAATCCTTCCAGAAATTTGGATATGAGATGGCAGTACAATCGGCATGAGTAATTGTAGAGGTGTCAGTTCCCTTAGTGGCAAGCACGGCTGCGGCCATCGCCATGCGATGATCGTGATAAGTAGGAAAGGTTGCCGCAGTTGGTTTAAAGTCTTTTTTCCCGTGAATGATGATTCCATCTTGCTGAAGTTCAACATCCGCTCCTGCAAGATTCAGAATTTCTGCCATGGCTGAGAGTCGATCGGTTTCTTTATGGCGAAGTTCTTCCGCCCCGGTAATCACAGATTTTCCATCGGCAAAGCACATGGCAACCATCAGGATAGGTAGTTCGTCTATACAGTTGGGAATGAGCGCCGGATCAAGATGAATCGGTTGTAAATCTGAAGATTCAACAGACAGATCAGACACAGGTTCTTTTCCGGCCAATCTGTTATTTGTCTTTTTGAAGGATGCGCCCATCTCTTCAAGGATATGATAAACGGCATCGCGACTCGGGTTCACCCCGGTTCCACTTAGGTGAATCTCAGCTTTATCGTGAATGCATCCTGCAACTAACCAAAATGCGGCTGCGGAAAAATCACCGGGCACTCTGTAATTTTGTGGAGGGATGATGTGTTCGCGACTGCTTCGAATAATCTTGCCTGATCCATAAGCTTCCGTTTCCAATTGAAGTAGCCGTTCGGTGTGATCGCGGCTCATTACATCTTCAATCACTTCGGTTGGCTCTTCACCAAATAGTCCCGCAAGCAACACACATGATTTGAGCTGTGCACTCGCAATCGGTAACGGATACCTCATCCCTTGTACGCCGTCATGGGAATGGATCTCGAGCGGCGCGTACACACCTTCTCGTCCATCAATCTTGCAGCCCATTTTTCGGAGCGGATCGATAATTCGTTTCATCGTTCGGGCGGAAAGAGATTCATCGCCAATCATGGAGCATTCTACACCCGCTCCCGCTACAATTCCACTCAGTAGACGCATGGTGGTGCCTGAATTCCCGCAATCCAGCGGTTTGTCAGGCTTCTGAAATCCATCTCGTCCCACACCCGTTACTTTTACGGTTGAGCCTTCTTGGTGAATCTCCACACCCAATCGCCTCAAACATTCGAGAGTACTTTGGGGATCGGCCGCAGAAGAGTAGTTTTGAATGATGCTCTTTTCAGATGAAATGGCCGCAAACATGGCCGATCGGTGAGAAATAGATTTGTCAGGAGGCGGAGTAATGGTACCGGTCAACGTAGCAACCGGATGTACAGCTTTATTCATGATTTAATTGGATTGCAGTAAACGTCTTGCTTTTTGTGCCCCGGGGGTATCAGGATAGGCTTCTACGATTGAGTTGAGCAGGCTTGTTGCCTCACCGCGATTTCCCTGTCTAATATAAATTTCTGCCGTTTTGTATTGGGCTTCGGCTACCCACACATCAAATGCTTTGAAAAGCACATTCACTCTGGAATAAGCTTCAAGTGCAGCTTCTCGATCTCCTACTGCCTGGTACGATTCACCCAACAGGTATTGAGCTTCGGCACCAATTTCGGTCGTGCTATTCTCGGCAACTAACTGGAAGAATCGTCTGGCTTCTTCATGTCTTCCGTCCCGCATGAGAACTTTTCCAAGCCCAACCCTGGCTGCTCCATTTTCTGAATCAATGGATAACACCCGCTCGAAATTTTGTCGGGCTTCATCGATATTTCCCAGTTCTAATTGCGCATTAGCAATCCCGAGATATGCCTCCTGCTGGTATCGATCATCTTTTTCCACCAGTTGTTGATAGTAGTCCAGTGACTGATTGTAGTTCCCCATCTCATTCTGAATACGTCCAAGTTCGGCAAGTGCAGGAGCGGCACGTTCAGAATTCGGGAAGTCATTTATAAGCGTTTGCAGAGCTTCCGAAGCCTGAGCCAAACTATCGGTTCGGGTGTATGCATCTGCCAGGTTGTAGTAGGCATCCGGCATCATTTCACGATTATTTGTAACTCGTAAATACTGACGAAATTCCCGAACAGCGGCTTGGTAATCACCCATCTGGAATACATTCTCGGCCTGACGGAATCTCAGGCGATCTGCCGTTGTAGATGTGGGATTGTCACTCACAAAATCTTCAAGTACATCTGTACTGGTATCTTCATTTCCTGCAGAGAGCTGCGCATATTCAATTCCGTCAATCGCCTCAATGATATAATCGCTTCTTGGGTATTCCTCCAATACGGTTTGATAGGCTTCAATCGCCTCTTGATATTGACCCGCATTGTAGTAAGAATCACCGATATTGTATTGTGAACGTGCAGCCCATTCGGTATTGGGATATTTTGAGATCACAGATCGAAATTCTTCGATCGCCTGATCATAATTACCGGTATTCAAATAGACGTAAGCAATATTGTAAGCAGCTTGTTCACGCAAACTACTATATGGATAGATTCTGAGAAGGCGCCGAAATTCGGTCACGGCCTCAAAGTTTCGGCTCATTCGATAATAACTGTTTGCAACCTGGTACATCGCGTAATCGCCGCCGGGCTCAGCTCCAATTGTTGCCTGATAATACTCAAGCGCTTGCCGATACTCGCCTTGGGCAAAGTAAGAATCTCCGATCCGAAGTCTCGTATCCGTTTCATATGGGAATAGCACAATTGGCGGCGGCTCGTAATTATTTAAAAAGTCGATAAGCGGAGCGGTCGCATTGGCAAAATCACCCATCATAAAATAGGTCCAACCCAAACTATATTTAGCTGCCCCAACAAGTTCATGCTCTGGGTATTGACGGATAAAAGAATTGAACTGTACAGCCGCTTGCCCAAATTCTCCGGTCTGAAAATTGGCATCGGCACTCCAAAAGAGAGCTTCACTTCCTAAATCAGAATTTGGAGCCTCTTCGTGAACTTGTTCGAAGTCGGGTTGAGCTTGCTCGTACGCTTGATTGTAATAGAGAACCCATGCCCGCTGAAATCTTGCCTGGCGTTTTAGTGCAGGATCAAGATCTGTCATCTCTTCAGCAATCTGAAATGTTTCCATCGATCTGGTGTACTCATTGTTGGCGTAGAATACTTCACCCAAAAATGTCAGGAGCTGACCGGGCCTTTCCAACGTTTCATACTCCCTGGCAAGCGGAAGAAGAACTTCAATCGCTTCATTATATAAACCTGATTCAAATGCCGTAACCGCCCACTCAAACCGTGCTTCTTCCTGGAATACTCCTTCCTGAAACCGTTCACCAAATTCACGAAAAGACTCAAGGGCTTCATCTTGTCGTCCGGCCAATTTCTGGTTTACGGCTTCATAATACTGAGCTTTGATCGCTAACTCGTCATCCCCCGAAGACGCTTCACCAAATGAACGTGCGGCCCAATGATATATATCTTGTTTGTGAAATACCCATCCCAAACCGTAATGTGCGATGCGGAATTGTTCCGGATCATCAATCAGATTCAAATATTGCCTGTAATATCGGGTGGCGTCTTCGTAATTATTCAGCGCATTGTAACTCTCCGCTGTCAGGTACACAGCTTTAGCCCGGTTCTCATTGTCGAGATAGGGAAGTGCTTCAAGAAAAGCATCAATCGCTTCTTCAAACTTTCGTTGTTGATAGTACGACTCACCTAATGCCGTACCGATTCGCTGCGTCATCGGGTTTTGAGGATGGCGCTCCCGCAATAACTCAAATGCCTGAGAAGCTTCCGAATAGTTTTGCTCTTCCAGGAATAATCGTCCGCGCGCATAGAGCGCTCTCGGAGCCCATACACTTCTGTGATGAGTATTATCTAATTCAAGGAAATAGTTTCGTGCCTTTTCAAATTCCCCGGCTTCAGCTGCCGTTTCACCCAACGTGTAATAGAGTTCGGCTTTATCATTATATGATTGGGGAAAATGCAGGGCCTCATCCATTCGATCGATTGCATTTTCGTAATCCCCGGCTTGTAAATGTTTTTCTGCTACATCGCGAAGCAGCACAGCAGTTTGATTACTCCCGGGATAGGCCTGTAAAAAATCATCCACATACTGATTTGTGCCGGTTGAGTCAATTTGGGTGAGAGCTCTGGCTCGGTAATATGCCGCCGTTTCTTTAATCAGCGTATTTGATCCACCTTCCGTGACTTTTTCAAAGTATGGAATTGCCTCGGTATAAAGACCTTTTTCAAACAGAGTGAGTCCCGTTTGAAACGTCTCCTGGTATGATTCCTGTTGATTTTGAGCGACTCCATTGCTGACAGAACACAGCAAGATAGCGATAACGCAGAATGAAATTAGGTTTCTATTCATGAAAACATCTAAATAGCTCAGAAATTGATTGTTGTATTCTGAAATATAGCACTCAACCTAATTTGTTCCCACATTTAATGAATTGAGCTTTTTTTATTCTATACATCAAGGTATCGTAGCAGTTCATCGGCCCGGGAAGAGAGGTCAATCTGCATTAGGTCGTTGCGATTCTCGGTGGTTGTTGTGTAACCGTGCCGCTGAAGAGATGACGTGACCGCGGATGTATCCTCGTGACTAATTTTGAGTGATACCCGCAACGTTGCATCGATATCTGATGGCTGTTCCACCGTTAATCCAAGAATTTTAGCGCCTTCCGTTTCAATCAGGTGGACCAGTTCAGAAATAGTAAAGTCGGCTCGGGAGAGCTCAACGGTAATTGTTGATCCGGCTGTAGCTATATTCAGCATGGTGGAGAGGGCCTCTAAAACCTGTTTCTTCTCAATGATGCCAAGGTATGTCTCCGAAGAATCCACAACCGGCAGTAAACGAACTTCGTGCTGCAGCATTTGTCGGGCTACTTCAAAAACATGTTGATCTTCAAACGTGTAAATGGGTTTCCTGAATTCAATCGATGAAACGGTTTGCTGCTCATCTGTGATGTCGGAAATATCATCAAACAAAATATGCCCGACGTTCTTCTTTGTGGTTGGCTCCACAATCGGGATGCTCGACGACTGCCACGCATCCATCTTGGCCAACGCAGCAGAAATGGTGCTGGATGGCTCCAGAGGTTTGAAATCGGTATTTAAGAGATCTTTTGCTAACACGATTGTTTCCTATTATTTGATATCAGCGAGCATCGATTCAAATCGATCGCGATCTGCTTTCGAAGTACTCCCTGCTATAGAAACGTGATTCCCTTCATATTGTTCTTTATTCACCACGGCAACTTCATGTAAATACGCCACAGCTTTATAATGTGACATAGGTACATTGTAAGAAAAATCGACGTAATCTTCTTCAATCAAATCTTCCAGTTTCTTTTCAAGCTTGCCAAGACCTATTCCACGATAGGCAGAGACAAAAATGGCATCCGAAAATTCTTTCTTCAACCCAACCAATTTTTCCGGCTCAACAAGGTCTATCTTATTAAAAACCAGTAGTTTTTTGGATTTCTGAATACCCATCTCTTCCAAGGTATCATTCACAACTTCAATGTAATCGTCCAGCAGCCTGCTTGATGCATCTACAACATGCAACAGCACATCTGCTTCCCGAACTTCATCCAGAGTTGATTTAAAACTTTCAATCAAATCGTGCGGCAGTTTTCGGATAAATCCAACCGTATCGGAAAGAAGTACTTCGTGATTTTCCAGTTCCAATCGGCGAACTGTTGAATCCAACGTTGCAAAAAGTCGGTCTTCGGCCAACACATTGGTTTCCGTCAGCGCATTCATCAGGGTTGATTTTCCCGCGTTTGTATAACCTACCAACGAGACGCGCGTGTTGTTTTCACGGCCTTTTCGCTGAGTGGTTCGCTGACGATCTAATTTCTCAAGTTTCTCTTTAAGAGTCGTAATTCGTTTTCCAATCAAACGCCTGTCTGTCTCAATCTGCGTTTCACCGGGCCCCTTCGTTCCAATTCCACCTTTCTGTCGGGACAGGTGAGTCCAGAATCTTGTCAATCGTGGAAGCAGATATTGAAGTTGCGCCAATTCAACTTGAGTTTTCGCCGCCGCTGTTTTTGCACGTGATGCGAAGATATCCAGGATCAAACCGCTTCGATCCAAAACTTTTACCTTCGTCATTTTTTCGACATTACGAATCTGAGTGGCGGTCAGATCATCATCAAAAATGATAAGCTCGGCATTTTTATCAGCACAAATCGTCTTTAATTGTTTCACCTTCCCTTTCCCGATATAGGTGGTAGGATCGGGATGCGGGCGATTTTGCAGCTCTTTTTGAACGGTATCAGCGCCTGCAGTATCGGCCAGCAACATAAGCTCTTCCAGATATTCCTCTGCCAGCCAGCGTGGAGTATCGGGTCCGAAAAGACCTACTAATACGGCCCTTTCTTTTTCGAGCGAGGGTTTTCTAATCTCTTCTAACAAATTCTAAAATCTTTTTTTGAGCTATTTTTATTCAAATGCCTTGAAATCGAAAGAGGAGTCGGCAACGGGTGTCATAGTCTTGCCTATCTTCAGGTCGATGATCTTATTAAATTTATGGATATTCCTGTCGGGTACAAAGAGTTCAAGGCGAATGAGTTTTGTATGATTGATTCTCTCCGATGGTTCGCGATAGATAAAAACGTATTCAGATCCTTTTGAAGCCGGTTTTTCTACATAGTCACTGATTTGATGCCAGGCTATAGTCTGAGATGGATCATTAATATTTTTTACAATTCCATGATCCGTGATGTATGATTTGTTCACAAAATAGCTTGACATGAACCAGCAGACTCCCATCCAGCTATAGCAACTAAGCACTGTGTAAACCTGGTTGATCTCAAAGTAGTAAACAATCGCACCTACAAATCCTGCAAATCCTAAAAAAAGTGTCGAAAACAGAGGATATCCCCTCAGTTTTCCGGAACGCCAGCTAAGGCGAATGTTTCGCAGGCGGATGGCATTGGCCGTAGTATAAGCAGCCAGGAATGTTGCTCCCAGCGTAAACATAGCAAGAAGAAGCACGAAAAGGCTGTGTATGTCAGTTGAGATATTCATTCGAAGGTTTCTGCTTTGTAGTACCGGGACACCAGTAACTCCAATAGTAATAAAATGATTGCAATTAAAACAAACCAATACCAAATTTCACGTCCAAAAGATGCCAACTCAAGTTCACTTTCCAGTTGAGTATCTTGTGTACCGGTTTCAACGATAGAAACACTGCTGAAGAGTTTTCCCATATTCTCCATTAGTATCTCTTCTGTCAACGAACCCAACCTCGATTCCATTGCATTCTGATTTACAGAAAATAATTTTGTTTGATTGTCGGATTGCACCGTTAACCAACCGGGCTGCCACTCTGTTGCCTGGTAACTCACACGCGCCCCTTGAAACGTTTGCTGCACTTCCGGCAGGATTGTTTCTCCATCTTTGATGAGCTGAATACTTTCGGAGTTCCCGCTCAATTCGGTCTGAAACTGCGAACCCAATTCGTGCACTTGCAATAAAGCATCTTCTCCCTGAACTAAATAATCAGCGGTTCGATAAAAGAGGGGAGCAAAAAAGGGTTTGACCGGAAAGTTCGACCAACCGGGATCACTTCCAAGTGCCGAATAGATCATTTTTCCGCTTCCAACTCTGTTTTCAACCAAAAGCGGATTTCCCGTTCGAGTTTGTAAAATCGATAACCCGGACGACTGATTTCCCATCTCAATCTCATAATAGTAAAAAAGTTCCGGCACATTCAGTCGAATCTCTTCATCCTCGGGCTTTTCGAACATCTGGTCCATAATCGGGTGTCCTTCCGTCGGTTCTGCCATTCGATCCACCGGTTCAAACGATCCATAACTCCCAATCACATTTGCATATCGGCCGGCATTGCTGAAATTTAACAGCCGATTGTAACTGCTCAAATCTCCATTTGCCGCCGGCATAAATAACAGCCCGGCACCGGTTTGAATATGGTCGATGAGCGGCTCAGAGAGGTAATCCGGAATTTGACGAATGCCATCCAGGATAACCGCATCATATCGACCTAGTTCCGAAATTTGAAAATCATTGATATTTGCGAACTGAATGTTCATTCGCCCTGACTCATCCGATGCAATTTCCAGCATCGGCAGGAGATATGATTGAAAATCCGCAGCTTCCGGCTGCTGGTTGAAAACGAGAATATTTTTTTCATCCGGGAGTTCAATGGCAGCGTAATATCGGTTATCAAAAGAAAGTTCATCTCCTTCAAGCAATAGTTCAACCCGTAGTGAATCCTTATCGCCAACGGGTAACTCAAATAAAAATTCCCGGTTTGCTCCTGCTTCCAGATCAAACGCCTGTTGAGTAATGAGTTCTCCACCTTGGTAAAGATTGATGAACTGGTTTGCAGCCGGCTGCCCCCCCTCATTCAATATATTTGCCCTCAACTGAATATTTCCGGATTGAGACATCCCGCCATACTCAATCTCAACATTTTCATACCCAAGATTTAATATATCTCCGTTTCCAACCGTCAACACCTGCACGTTAATATCTTCAATAATCGATGCATTCTCATTGAAATCAGAAAATTGTGTTTGCTGAGCATCTGTAATGAGGTAAAGAATTTTATTGGGCTGATCCGCTTCCTTCAATCTTTCTGCCACCGATTGCAACCGATTTACCAGATAGTTTCCGGCGTTAACCGTTTCCACATCCTCCAGTCGGTTCAGTGCAGCTCGTTTCGAAATCAGAGGCACATTCAGCGAACCGCCATTGGTTACATCCATCAGGATTCGGTCGTCATCACCCGCGATGGACAAAATATCACGCACGGCATTTTTGGCCTGCTCGCTGTAAGGCCCATTTCGATCCACTCGGTTCATCGTTGGGCTGTTGTCAATCACAATCCCGATAGCTTTGGGTTGATTGTTACTCGACCATCCATATTCAGGCGGCAAAAATGGCCGTGATGCAGCCAGTACAAGTGCCAAAATGGCCAAACAACGAATCGCCAAAAGAAGCCACCGTTTAATACGAATTCGTTTGAGAGCGGTGGATTTCAGAGAATCAAAAAAAGCGAGAGTCGAAAATCTCACTTTTTTCGGTTTTCTTACGTTGAGAAGATAAATCAGCAGCGGAACCCCGACTGTGAGAAGCGCAAATAGAAAAAATGGATTAAGAAAGCTCATTTACCGAAAAGTTTTTACCTTGGTACACGCTAAATTGGAACAAATCTACCAGAGCACAATTAAGCTATGGTAATAACCCATCCCTAACAAACTTATTATTCGATTTACGGTGGCTTCCAAAAACAGACTCACTTTTTTTACTCTCATCGCGGCCTTTCTCATCTCTTCATGTACCGGACCCAGCGCTGAGCACTGGTCTGAGTTCGTGCCAAAATCAACATTTTTTGTGTTGGTTCCGAATCAGGATGGCTCGATCGATCAGCTATTAGCCCGGCCTTATTCACCGCTTATGGATGATATTACGCCATCGGCCCTGCAACTCATTACGAATGTCCAGGATCATGCTGACGAACAGATTTCGGTTGATGCACTCCTGATTCATCCCAGCAGCGCCGATGAATGGCAACCCGTTTGGATCACCAAAAAAGTTAATGGATTATCGAACAGACTGACCGGAACCTATCAAAAAGAATACGAGCAGAACCAATACGAATTTAAAGGCTTTACGATTGAAAAACTGTTTTTTGGAGAACGCATTCTGTTTATGGTCGGTTTTGGGGATTGGACGTTATTCTCGCAATCAAGTATTTCCATTGAAAGCATCCTGAGAAGTTTAACCGGAACAGAGGAGGCCTTGGAACTCACAGAAGGTCAGATTGCGCCGGGCTCCATCATTATGAATACGGAAACCATGGATGAATGGGCTCAGCAGGTTTCTCAGCCCATCAATCGCCCATTTCTTGAAGATGCGTTCGAGGGTGCCTCTCCAATTTCATTTCAACAAAGCCCGGCAAATGAGGAGCAATTTCAATGGCAGTTACAGGGAAGCATGAACGTTCAGGGAAATACCTCTGCACTGGTCAGCTATCTTACACAACCTGCCGCCACGTTTACTATCGATCGTTTTATTCCGGTGAATGCTGCAGGATTCAGCATCTTTCGGGTCCCTCAACAGACTCTTGAAAATTCAGAGGATTTCGAAGCACAAAAAGAACTCGATCAACACATCCAATCCACTCCGAGGGAGTGGCACAATATCCAGCAAAGCCTGAGTGATGAAGTGGCATTTGTATCATTTGCCAACTCCGGTCCTGCGAGCTCCAGCGAGTACCTGTTTCTTCGAACCATTCAGGATTCGAGCTCTGTTCGAACCGCATTAGATCGACTTAGTGAGGAAGAACTGGCCATTAAAGATAATGCTACCTATTTCATCAATAGTCATCTTCTGGGTAAGCTTTTCGGGTCTGATGTTTTCCCGATAGATGATTTTTACGTAACCGTTTATGAAGATGTGGTTGCGATGTCTCAACGGAAAGGATTAGCTGAAAGCATAAGCGGAGATGCTTCACGGCGGCGAGTGATCTATTATGATGACGGCTATTCTGCCATACGAAATTCACTGCCGAATCCGCTGAGCTCCATCCATTATATCAATGCTGAAAATTTTGGAATTTATGTTCAGCCCTGGCTGGCTCCGCAAAATTATATTGGAAATCTGCTCGGTAATCTTGATGAGTTTGTGATCTCTACCCGGCTTGAACCTGGTTCTAATTCTGTTGATGTCCGCCTGACCTCCTTCGAACAGGAAACGGAAAATACTCCATACACCGATCAGTGGATTTTTCCTCTCAATGGAGCAGAAATCAGCGGAACCCCTGTGTTGGCAAATATTACCGGAAGTCCTCGCGACGAGGTTATTTTCTCAACTGAAAATGGGTATATCTATGCCCTGGCTACAGACGGAACCGTTATTTTGCAAGCATCCACAGAGAATGATGTTCCTGTCGGGCCGCCCGTGGTTTATGATTGGTATGGCAATAGCCAGAATATCATTATGCAAGCCGCCGGAAATAAAGTGTATGCGTGGAATCAATCCGGCTCACTTTTGCCGAACTTTCCAATCCGATTGAATGAAAATATTTCAACTCCGCTTACCATCACGGATATCACCGGGAATGGGGTTGCTGAAATTATTGTGGCTACATCAGATCGAAACATGCATATTCTCAACGCCCGCGGACAGGAAATTAACGGATGGCCACAAGCCACAAATTCCGTTGTTGAAGCGAAGCCTTTGATTGCAGAAATCAACAACAGGAAGTCTCTTTTTGCCTTTTCTGAAAACACTCTTCATGCATGGAATGTAAATGGAGAGTTGCGACAGAATTATCCTGTGTTTCTCACTTCTCAAATGCTGGGATCACCGCACAACTACAATAATACGATTCTTGGATCGGGATTGGATGGAAATCTATACAGCGTGGGAACGACCCCGCTTTTTTCCAGTTCACTTGCAAATCTTGTCTCTGAAAATGGGTTAACTACTCAATCGCTTCAGGTTTCCAACAGCAGCTTGAATACATCGCCGCTAACCCAACAAACACTTATGATGAGTGAAACGGATGAGCTTGAACAACAAAACCTCATTCTGGTTCAGGCTACGAATGGTTCAGTTTTTCTGTATGATGATTCCGGTCAGCTCCGGTTTACCCAATCTATGGGACAACCTTCGTCTGCAAACTTTTCCCCGGTTATTCAAGATATCAATGGAGATCAGCGGGATGACTTGATCGCTCTATCGGATTTTGGGCGATTGTATGCTTGGGATATTTTGAGTGGTGACCGCCATGACGATCTTCCCACTGCTGGAATGAGTTACCCGGTAGTCAGCGACTTCTTAGGAAATGGCCGACAAGAAATTATTGCCAGAACCCGTGATGGACTACAATGCTGGACGATTAATTATACGGAAAGGTTGAGTTCTGAGTAAATCAGATAATTTCATCAGGTCTTGGACATCTCGACTTCCCAAAGCTGCGATGTGACAAAAAATAATTCATTTTGAACTTTGTAAAAGGTCAATAATAAATTAAAAAACGTCAGCCAAGGCTTCTTCTAAATCTTCAAACTTAAATTCAAAACCGGAAATTTGAAGCACTTTGGGCTGAACATTTAAACTGGCAAGTGTTGGCTCTGCCGCCTCTCCTAAAATCGTTTTCATTACAAATTCCGGCACCCTGAAAAATGAAGGGCGATTTAAAACATTTCCTAATGCTTCGGCCACCCGATTCATGGGTTCGGGTTGAGGAGAACAAACATTATAAGGGCCGCTCATCTCTTTGTGTTCAATTGGGAAGATTAATGCGCGAACCAAATCGTCCATATGCACCCATGGCAGGTATTGAGTTCCGTCGCCAATGGGTCCGCCTACAAAAAATTGAAAAGGTACTTTCATAATTTGGAGAAATCCGCCGTCTTCCTGAAGCACAATTCCCTGCCTTGGATTTACAACCCTCACTCCTAAATCAGTCGCTTTTTGTGATTCTTTTTCCCAGTCTACACAAACCTTTGCCAAGAAATCATCGCCGAGAGGGGAAGATTCGTCTAAAAGCTGATTTCCACTATCTCCATAAATCCCTACGGCTGAGGCCGAAATCATCAGTTCAGGTTTTGAGGATGATTTATCCATAGCCTGCACAAGCTTTTTCGTGGATTCAATCCGGCTGTTATAGATTGATTTTTTTACGCTATCTGTCCACCTCTTACCAAAGAGGTTTTCTCCAACCAGGTTGATGACCACATCACTTTCTTCCATAGCTGCGGCTAAATCATCATCCCAGCCAATGTATTGGAGGTTTTTTGATTGTTCCTCGGAATATTTATCCGGTGAGCGAGTGATAATAGAGAGAAAGTGTCCCTGTTTAAGAAGCTCCGTGCATAAATAGGAGCCAATAAATCCTGTTCCACCTGTGATTAAAATCTTTTTTGTTTCCATACTGATATAACATCTGTGGGTTAAAAATCAATCCAACAGTTTAGAAATTAGAGCAATAAATAGTATAGAAAATAGATAAAAGGCGCTGTTAGAATCATAGAATCAAATCGGTCGAAAAATCCACCGTGGCCGGGAAGAATTGTGGAGGAGTCTTTTACATTTGCCAACCGTTTCAAACGGCTTTCTGCGATATCCCCTAATGGACCCAAAAATCCGATGACGATAACTGAGGGAAATATCAACCAAAGGGAAAGTGGATATGGATCGGCTAACCAATAGGTGATCAAAAAACCGACTGCAGATCCCAAAAACCCAAACCAAAATCCTTCTTGCGTTTTATTCGGGCTGATGTTCGGGGCAAGCTTCCGTTTCCCAAATTTTTTACCGCCAAAATAAGCGAATACATCGTTTCCCCATATCATCAAGAAAAGAGAGAGAACCAGCCAAAAACCGTCCAGGCCTGTTCCAAGTTCTCTGATACTTACGATCATCAAAAAGCCTGCTGGAGCATAGATTCCACTAAACAATGTAGCAAAATATCGTCGCGGAAATTCGTGCCGGCCAACAAAAAAAGCAATAATGCCCAAAATCAGAACAGTTCCTGATACGGCAAAGGCAGCCCACTCCGGAAGATCTCCAAAGAACCAAACCAGAATGGCAATCAAAAGTGAAACAGGGAAAAGATCTCTGTCGTGAGTATGCCTTAAAATCCGGTGAACTTCCCAAATGGTGAGCAATGTGATGAATCCGAACAGAATTTCAAAGGCCACTCCCCCCACCCATGTGAGATATAACATGAGCGCTGCGGCCGGAATTGCAAAAAGAACTCTTTGCGTTAGTTCTTTCAATCTCCCCCATTTTCATTCCAATCGAAATCGTCATCTTTTTCGTTGAGATCGGCCAGCGCTTGTCTAGCTTTTATTTCGAACTCTTTTGGAACGTAAAGATAAACCATTGACATTTCTCCAAAATTCAAACTATAAGAAGAATCTCTTTTAGATAGAATATTGGAGGGAATTTTGAGATTCGCTAGGTAGTTTTTTGCCAACTCAATCTCATACTCTGTACCTCTCTCCATTATACAAACCCAATTTTTAATATCATTCGGTTCTGATCCTTTTAACATAACGCTCACTCCCGTTATTTCAATTGTGCGGATTTATTAATCATCCAATAAATAATAAAACCCGTAAAAATTAGACTCAAGAAAAGCACCCAAACCGGTGGTAATGACTCAGCCGTCATCTGCTCAAACAGTAGTTCAGGATATTGAGACCCGACTAAAACAGCAGCTCCATTATTGATAAAATGGGCAATAATTGCCGGCCAAAGAGTTCCGCTCAGCCACGTCATAAGTGCCAGTATTATTCCAAGTGTTGCGAGCGGAAAAATGTTTCCAAGCTGAATATGAAACATGCCGAAAATCAACCCGGAAATTAAAATAGCAACAATGGGTCCCCAGCTTTTCTCGAAGGCTCGTAAAATATATCCGCGAAAAAGAAGCTCCTCGCAAATAGCCGGAATCAGTGCGATGTTTAATAATCCAAACCAAACAATACCATCGGTTCGAAGAAAATCTTCAATCATTTCGTATTGAGAAACCTGCAGATCGCTAAAAGTTTCTGGAATGGGAATCAACGAGTTCAGGTAACCAAGATAGATGATGATCGGTTGAATGACGATGATTAAAAGGCCGCCCATTACCAGGTATTTTACAACCTGGTTGTTCCATTGGATTCTCAAAAAAGACCGCTTGCTTTCACTTCCGATATTTAATCGAACAACAAGAAATGTAGCCAGCCCAAGAAACAGAATTTGCCCGACCGAATTGCCAATAAACAGCAGGTCAATATGTTCGGTCATAGATGCCATGGCATTCGCGGGGTCAATTGTTCCGCCGGTTGCCATAATCAACCCTACAAAGACAATACCGGCCACAACCTGGAACAAAATTAATACAATGACGAGCCAGATCATCGCCACAACCCAATGTGCAAATCCGTTTCGTTTAGCCCAGGAATGAACTTCTGTGGGGGTAAAGGAAAATTCTTCAGATGTTTGATTCATATTCAGTGTTTAAAACGTCTCTTCTTTCTTTTCTCCGAATACTTTTACTCCGATCAGTCCTGATAACAAATTTAACAGGCCTGTTACCGGAACGCCCCAGAAAATTTGCCGCCAAATAGATTGGCCCTCGCCCATTGAATCGGCCATGGCATCAATCATCTGTTGCTTGCTTTCTTCCGGCATCTCCATTGCTTCGATATTTGCAATGGTAGAATCCATAATTTTTGCTGTGTACTCGGGATCAACCAATAAAATCCACAATTCATTTAGTACTACGCTGACAAGAACAATTACAGCTCCCGTTAAAAAACCAATCAGAGCCCCTTGACCAAGTGTTAAAAAAGGCGTGACTTCCCTCGTAAAATGCCAGACTGCAATCAACCCCGCCAATGCAGATACCAGGCATATCACAACTCCGCTAAACATCATGGGGGACATGATGGAGCCCGTTGGTTCAGCATTGATCTGTTGATACCCGAAAAACAGCCCGATCACGAAACTGACCAAACTGAAGATGACTCCTACTATTCCAATGGATGGTAAATAATCACTAAATGATAGTTCCTGTGTGCTTTCGTCCTCGTTCATGATTCACCTATTTTATTTTTTCCGTTTGAATAAATCCGATAGAAAGATGGCTATTGCTACCCCTAATATTAAACCCAATACGGCCCTTGAGGCATTATTGTTTTCCCACAAAAGATGGTTGCCCATATAATCGAAGATTTGAAGCATCACTGCAAGCAAAAGAAACCAGTTTGTCCAATCTTTTTTGAATGATGACCAGACAAAAAATGGTATTAGCAACCAGCCCGACCAAAGACCCAGGAAAATCCCAAAACAACGGCTGTTAACAGCCATCGGAGTGCCGTAAAATGTAAATGAACGCATGGGGTTTTGATGACAAACTTTTTCAAACAGTTTTCCCGTCCAATGCCCAATGCTTTGTTCGGCTCCCCATAATCCCCCGCCGAGGGACAAAACCAGCATGATTGAAAACCCTGCTAAAAGCAGCCAGTAACTCCTTACGTTCTTCATAGAAGATCATACCTGTTGATCGATCAGATCATTAAAATATTCGGGGGCACGGCAAGGTTTTCGATTTTCAACATCGGTAAAGCATAGCGTAACCTGTCCGAGCACATGCGGTTTTTCGAGGCGGGATGTCAACACACGGTAAAAGGTATCGAGACGAACCATCGGCTTTTCAAATACAGAAACCTCAATGGTCATCAATTCGTCGTAATGAACCGGAGCTTTGTAATCCAATTGAGCGTATACAACCGGCAGCATAAAACCATCTTCTTCGAGGCGGGAATAGGGAATTCCAAGTGATCGGATCATTTCCGTTCGGGCCACTTCAAAATACTCGAGGTACCGGCCGTAATATACATACCCCATCTGATCCGTCTCTCCATACCGGCTCCTGAGTTCGTAGTTATACCGTATAATCGGGTTGGTTTCAGGGAGCCGAATCATGATCTAAATCAGGATTTTTTACCCTCTTCCAGCCAAACTCCCATGACCGAATATTTTTCGATACGCTGATCGATCAGCTTGGCAGGTTTCATTTTTTTGAGCTTTTTGAGGCTTGCAAGAATCTGCTCTTTTACTGCGGCTGCTGATTTTTCAAAATCCCGGTGAGCCCCGCCAAGTGGTTCTTCTATCACACCATCAATAATGTTCATATCTAGAAGATCCTTCGCAGTGAGTTTTAAGGCTGATGCCGCCTGCTCTTTGTATTCCCATGTTTTCCACAAAATAGACGAGCAAGATTCCGGAGAAATTACCGAGTACCATGTGTTCTCCATCATATAAAGTTCGTTGCCCATTCCAATTCCGATCGCACCGCCGCTGGCTCCTTCGCCAATCACAATAGATATAATAGGTACTTCAAGAACAGCCATCATTTTCAGATTTTTGGCGATCGCCTCGGCCTGTCCTCTCTCCTCAGCCTCCAAACCGGGATAAGCGCCGGGTGTGTCCAGTAATGTGATAACAGGAATACCAAATTTCTCAGCCGTTTTCATCAAGCGATAGGCTTTTCTGTATCCTTCGGGGTTGGCCATCCCAAAATTTCTGTATTGACGCTGTTTGGTATCTCTTCCTTTCTGATGGCCGATAATCATCACAGATTGGCCGTCAATTGTTGCAAGTCCGCCAACCATCGCTTTATCATCAGAATGATACCGATCACCGTGGAGCTCGATAAACTCATCGGTCATCAAATCGATGTAATCAAGCGTGTAGGGTCGATCAGGATGACGTGCCATTTGAACTCGCTGCCAGCGTGTAAGGTTTGAAAATATCGACTTTCGTAACTGATCGGCCTTATTTCGAAGCCGGTTAATCTCCGGTGTCAGAACTTCATCGCCAACAGACAGCTCATTCAGTTCATCAATTTTCTTCTCCAATTCGGCGATCGGTTGTTCAAAATCTAGATACTGCATTCAATCTCAAGTTTCCAGGTTTAAGAATCCATCCAAATAATGCTTCTTTGATGGATTACTGATTTAAAATTTCATCTTAATGAAAAAACTCTATAAATATAAGAACAATTCCGGTGGAAATGTTTCGGAATGACCGGTGAGTAACATCAGCCAGTTTATTCCGCAATTTCCATTTTCTCGGCAAAATAGGCACAAAAATCGCGCATATCACCGCTGATTCGAGAATCGTTTGTAGAGCTTTCGAGGGTATCGGCCATCGTAACTAATGTTTGATGGAAAAAGATTTTCATCTCATCCACGGTCATATCTTTGGTCCACAGATCTAGCCGAAGTGTATCTTTATTCCGATGATCCCATAATGAAAGGAGCATCGCGCGGCAGATAGCTTCGTCATATCCCTGAAGATCGGTGGCCGACCACTTGATATCTTCCGGGATATTATTTTCATCCAATAGAACTTCTATATTAATTTTCTTTGATTTCTCAGACATAGTTTGAAATAGGTTTACAATTTTCCCGCAGCTTGTCTAATACTTTTTGAAAATCTGCGGGGAGCGGAGAATTAAATTCTACATATTCACCGGTGGCAGGATGATCAAATCCAAGTGTTTTTGCATGCAAAGCCTGTCGCTCCAGCGTATTGAACATATTTCTGAACATGCTTTTTCTAGAGCCGGTATTGGGACCGTATCGTACAGAATCACCGCCATACGTTGGATCCCCAAAAACATAATACCCGGCGTGTTGCATATGCACTCTTATTTGGTGCGTTCGGCCCGTTTCAAGTTGAATCTCAAGCAGTGCAAGATGGTCAAAACTTTCAATCTTTTTAAAATGTGTGACGGCTGATTTTCCACCCTCCTCTAAGACCGTCATTATTTTTCTGTCTCGCGGTGATCGACCGATATTTCCTTCAATAGTTCCTTCATCCGGTGGATTTCCCCAGACAATCGCCCAATATTTTCTCTCAGGTTTTTTCTTCGCGAACTGCTTCGACAATTTCCTGTGAGTTTCGTCCTCTTTTGCAACTACAAGCAATCCGCTGGTATCCTTATCCAGCCGGTGAACAATTCCGGGACGAACGGTGTCCTTATCAGTCAGCGATAAATTTTCATTCGTGTAATGCAGGAGCCCATTTACCAGCGTGCCCGTCCAGTTTCCATACGCGGGATGTACAACCATATCTGCCGTTTTATTTACAAGCAACAGGTATTCATCTTCATACACAATATTGAGATCCATCTCTTCGGGTTTGGCTTCCTGCGGGGGCGGTTTGGGCAGAGAGATCTCAATTTTATCGCCCGGCTGCATGATATAGGATGATTTTTGCTGCACACCGTTCACCAAAACATACCCATCCTTAATGGCTTTCTGAACCTTTGTGCGGCTTGCATTTTGGATAAAAGAAGTGATGTATTTATCAAGCCGAATGTCGGAGTGCTGACCATCGGGCACCTCCAACAAATACTCCGTTTTTTTAGAATGTTCTTTTTCTATGAGCATATCGGCAAAAATAACAAAAATTTAACTCCCTCATGAATAAAGCTTTTTGAAAAAAATTTAACTTTTTCTGTAAGGAATTTGAAAAATCCGGTTCATACAACTGAATATTCATTAAGAAGGACGCTGAGTAACACGTAAAGACAGAAGGTCCGATGAGATCAAGAGATGTAAACGCCGCGGAACGGAATTGAATCTGTTTCGCGGTTTTTTTTTGAAAAGTTAGAAATCGAACTCATTAAAAGAACTATTCTGCATCAACTTTTTGCCGAAGCGTCATTTCAGTTTGATAGAGATCTCCATCCCGCAATAGCTCAACGTACATCTTATCTCCCTCTTCATATTCGCGCAAAAGGGCCATGGCATGCATTTTACTGGAAACGCGTTCTTCTCCAATCCGAACGATAATATCCCCCGGCATAATACCACATTCGTACGCCGGACCATTTTGATTCACACTTGTTACGAGAAGACCGCTCACATATGGCAATCTGTAGCGATATACGAGCTGCTCCGTCATAGATGTGAACTCCATTCCGGGATCGTAATCCAACACCACACTTCCGCTGGTTAACAACTGAGAAATAATTTTTTCCACCCGATTGCTTGGAATTGCAAACCCAAGCCCTACAAATCCATAGCTCGTTCCGCCAGTATAAATAAACGTGTTGATTCCAATCACTTCTCCGTTGCTGTTTAAAAGAGGTCCGCCGGAATTTCCGCGGTTAATCGCAGCATCGGTTTGAATCATATCGATATACGTGCGTGGATTATTTGGATCCGGCCGAAAATCTCTGTTAATGGCGCTTATCACTCCAACCGTAACTGTTGGTTTGCCATCATTGAACAGTCCGAAAGGATCACCAAGAGCAATGGACCACTCCCCAACAATAATTTCATCGGAGTTCGTGAACTCGACGAAAGGAAAAACATGATCCGATTCTATTCGGAGGAGTGCAATATCAGTCAACTCATCACTGCCAATTAACTCCGCCTCATAAGTCTCTCCATCCGTTGTTGTAATGGTGATTTCGTTCGGATTTCTACCCACCACATGTTGGTTGGTAACCACAAGCCCGTCTTCACTAATCAAAAATCCCGATCCCATACTGCTATTTTCGCGGGGAGGCTCACCAAAAAAGAAACGAAAAAAGTCCTCCTGGGCGGATTGATAATTTCGGGTTGATGTAACCGTAATACTTACAACTGCAGGACTGGCTTTTTCAACCGCCCGTGTGATGGCATTAGACCGACTTACTTCAACAGATTCTGATATAGTTACAGAATCGTTCAGAGAGTCCGGGGCAATCTCTTCCGGTGTTTCCTCCTCAAGGTAAGCTGCAGAGAATGGTTGATCGTCTGAATCGATAGAATTTCCCACCTCTTCATCGGGACCAGAACAGCCCAAAAATAGAAAAAAACATAGAATCAGACTATTATAAAACAGTTGTCGTCTCAATATCCTTAAGCTGTTTAGCTCCAATTTTAACAATGTCTTCAATGGCTTTTTCCCGAGGACCTTGATGCCAGGCACCTGCCGCTTTTTTATGACCGCCGCCACCCAGTTCCTTCGCCCAAATATTTACATCCACGCTGCTTCTGGAGCGCAGGCTGATTCGAATTCCTTCGTCATGAAAATCTTTGACAAGGATGGCCGCTTTAATATTTGCGATGCTCAACGGATATTTAACAAACCCTTCGCAATCGGCATTTGTGGTGCCGGTTTCTGCGAGCATCTCTTTTGTAACGCTCATCACCGCAATTTGATTATCCTGAAATAATTGAATGGTATCTAAAGCCATGCTAAGCAGCTTCATTTGAGGCAGCGTCTTGTTGGAATAGATCACCTCAATCACTTCATTGGGGCGAAAATCGCCTCTTTCCAGCAAATCTGCCACAATTGCTACCGTTCGCGGAGAAACACTCTCAAACTGGAGAGAACCCGTATCCGTGATAATTCCTGTGTAGAGCGCTTTCGCTGATGCTTCATCCAACTGGGTAACGTCATGCTCTTCATACAACCCATAAATCAATTCACAGGTTGAGGATGCATCATCAACGGAGATTGTTATGTCAAATTCATCGGACGGATTTGGGTGATGATCGATCATAAAAATCGGGAGTGACTTCCCTTCCAACCATTCAGAAACCTGCCCAAAACGGTGTAGTGCATTCCCGTCTACCATCACAAACATGTCGCACTCGGCAAGTTTCTCCTCGGTTGGAGTTTCAATTTCTACCGCTTTTGTAAGCCATTGCATGTTCAACGGAATTTCATCTTCATTAAAAGCGGTCACCTGAAAGCCATTCTTTTTCAACCACAAACTAATCGCAACCTGCGAACCAAGGCAGTCTCCATCAGGTCGAACATGCGAAAACACTCCTACATGATTGTACTTCTTGATTTTTTCGATAAACTCAGAAAACATAACTTCTCAAACCTAAATCTTAATCTGTATTTTTGGTTGAAATGAATCACCAAATCAAAATTTTTTAGAACGTTCAAAAATGAAGCTTCTTTTCTTAGATAGCAAACATTTTTGATAATGGAATTTTTAACACGAATTCACCTATAATCATTTACATGAAGGCAGTAATTCTTTGTGACGGCGATATTCCTCAAAAACCGATGATTCAGCAAGAATTATCCGGTGCTGAGCTTTTTATAGCGGCCGACGGTGGGGCAAACCAGGCTCATGATCTTGATTTTCAGCCTGATATCATCATCGGCGATCTGGACAGCTACACCGTTTCCGGCAAGGAAAAAGCGTTTGTCATAAGAGATAAAGATCAGGAAACCAACGATCTTGAGAAGGCTTTGACCTTTGCCTTGAAAAAGTCTGTTAATGACGTGACCGTATTCGGGGCAACAGGAAAACGGCTCGACCACACTCTTAAAAACCTATCGGTACTGCTTCAGTACAATTCTAAATTTGATTCCATTGTTTTGATAGATAACTACGCTACAATCAAAATAATCGAATCGCCTTTCAAAGCATCTTTTGATATCGGTGCGATCATCTCTTTATTTCCAATTTCCGGGAAAGTTGAGGGCATTACTACAAAAGGGTTGAAATATCCGTTGAGGGATGAAGCCCTTGAAAATGGCATTCGCGATGGCAGCTCGAATGAAGCCATAGAAGAAACAGTCGAAATTAAATTCAAAAAAGGAGACCTTCTCCTCCTTACGCATCACTAAATATCCGATTTCGTGTCATCAGATTTTGCACTTTTCGATTGGGCTCTCGTAGCAATCTACTTCCTGTTTCTTATCTGGATCAGCTGGAGAAAAGGTTGGGGAGAAGAAGAATCAGAGGAGCAATTTTTGTTAAGCGGACGAAAAGTCACTCTCCCCGCCTTTGTGGCTACGTTGGTTTCCACTTGGTATGGTGGAATTCTCGGCGTTGGTGAATGGAGTTATCAATTCGGTATTTCACAATGGCTGATTCTGGGCGCTCCCTTTTATATTTTCTCAGCGATTTTTGCCGTTTTCCTAGCTGGTAAGATTCGGCTAAACAAAGCCTTGACAATTCCTGAAGCTGTTGCCAATCAATACAGCGAGCGTGCCGGACGCATTAGTGCCTTGCCAATTTTCATCCTTGTGAGCCCGGCTCCATACATTCTCATGCTCGGGTTGATTTTTCAGTTTCTCATTGGTGGTGATGCACTATTTCTCTTTTATGCATCACTGGTGGCATTGTTTTCGGTTCTATACATCACCATTGGTGGATTTGGAGCGGTTATACGAACGGATATTTTGCAGGTTGTTCTGATGTTTGCCGGATTCATTGTTCTGCTGATTTTTGCAGTAGCTGATTTTGGCGGATTCGGGACTTTGATTGATGCCCTCCCAAGCGGACATATGGATATCACCGGGGGCCATTCTCTGCAATACATTCTGGTGTGGTTTTTTATTGCGCTGTGGACCTTCGTGGATCCCAGTTTTCATCAGCGCGCAGCGGCGGCGGAATCTCCCGAAACGGCTAAAAAAGGAATTTTCTGGTCGATAGCGTTTTGGATTTCCTTCGATTTCCTTACCTGTTTTGCAGGTATGTACGCGTTTGCTATTCTGGGCGAAGGGCTCGATCAGCCCGTTTTGGCGTATCCAATTTTGGCGGATCAAATTCTACCCGTTGGCCTGAAAGGACTCTTCTTTCTCTCTCTTTTGGCGACTATTATGTCTACACTGGACAGCTACCTGTTTATTTCCGGCCAAACTCTCGGACGAGATTACTTGCTCAAATATTTTCCCAATGTCCGCCCAAACCTCTTAACCCGAATCGGAATTTTGGTTTCGGCAATTATCGGCATCATACTGATCATCATCTACCCGAGCGTAATTGATTTGTGGTATGTCATCGGTTCTGTCTTTATCCCCGGATTGCTGATCCCGGTGTTGGGAATTTATCTCAAACCATTTCAGTTTCCTTCCAGAATTGTCTATGCATCCATTATCGGTTGCACGTTGGTCTCCCTGACTTGGTTAATTCTCGGAACCATCTACCCAAATGCTCAAGGCGGATATGCATTTTATAGCCTGGAGCCGTTCTATCCCGGTCTCTTCTTAGCGATTCTGTTGTGGCTTTATGGAAGGTTTAGGATGAGTAATTGAAAATCTCCCTTCGAAGGGAGACAGAATTTCTCAAAATGTTCTTGAGAAAATCAGAGGGGTGTTCGCGGCACTTACAAGTAACCTTAACCTCTTAATAAGCCACAAAAGCACAAAGACACTAAATTTTTTGTGGTTTTGTGTTTTAGTGGCTTCCATTTGCTTAGTATAAGCTCATCAAAGGGACTCACATTGGGCTACGTCAAAAAGGGGATTTTTAAGTCGATTTGAGTAAGTGCCCTAAATTCAACTTATGAATGGGAATAATATACTTTGTAGAAAAAACATCTTTTTGGATTCCCAACAATCCGGTTCCGCGAAAATCTACTACACAATAGCTTCCTTCAGCGCTGACAACCTCACCAATTCCGTAATATTCCGGCGACGGTCCATAATATACCAAATCGCCCAACTGTATGATGTTTGAGGCCCTGCGGTGATACGGATAGATCACGGGAAGAAGATCTAATCGGTAAGAGAGTCGCCGGTTTCCAGTTGCCATTTTTAAACTTCTATTGAAAAATTAATTCACGTTTATTTTTTCCAGTGATGGTAAAGGTAATATGCTTAGCGGACGGGGGCAATAATTCTCTGATCCGATCCGGCCATTCGACAATGCAAACGCCATTGCCATACAAATATTCTTCGGCTCCAATTTCTATAGCTTCACGGAAATGTTCAAGTCGGTAGCAGTCAAAGTGGTAAACCGGCAATTCACCACCATATTCATTGATAATTGTAAACGTAGGTGAAGAGACGATATCGCCGGACAATCCCAACCCCTGAACGAATCCTCGAACAAACTGGGTTTTTCCGGCTCCAAGATTCCCGCTTAGGCAGATAACATCTCCGGCTTG
>CAYRDO010000039.1:0-23855 GCA_964422985.1 uncultured Rhodohalobacter sp.
TGCACTTTTTGATGATTAATCGATAACTGAAAAACAATGAATCAACCAGAATTATACCAACTCGAAGGCGAAAAAAGAGAGCTGGGAAGTAAAGTCTCTGAGTCTCTGCGAGAAAATTTGAGAATACCTGCGGTTCTTTACGGACCCAAAGTTGAGGAGAATGTTCACTTCTCCATAAGTGAAGTTGACCTTGAGAAGATTTTGTCGGTCAGCCAAACCAAGCTGCAAACTCTCACAGTAGATGGAGAAGAGTACAAAACTCTCTTAAAGAATGTTGAATTCGATCCCGTTACGGATCGTGCCTTGCACGCCGACTTTTACGTGCTGGATGAAGAAACTCCGGTGTCACTGAAAGTTCCGGTTCGATTGAAGGGCGTTGCGATTGGAGTAAGAGACGGTGGCGGCCGTGTATTCCAGCCAATGAGAATTGTTCGCATTAAAGTACTGCCGGACAGAATTCCCGCAAGCTTTGAACTCGATATCTCGGATCTTGAAATTGGTGACTCGCTCCACGTAAGTGAGTTGGATATGGAAGGAATTGATCCGCTTGACGATCCTAAACGAACGATTGTAACGATTGCGCCTCCGAAATCCGAATCTCTCTTTACTACTTCACTTGCTACTGAAGAAGGAGAACTTGAAGAAGGTGAAGAACCTGAAGAGGGCGAAGAACTTGCTGAAGGTGAAGAAGGAGAAGTAGCTGAAGGCGAAGGCGAAGAGAGCGAAGACAAAGAAGAATAAATGAAGCGGTTCAGCTGTTTATGGCTCTGATTGTTGGCCTGGGAAATCCCGGACAGGAATATGAAGGTACGCGCCATAATGTAGGCTTTGAACTAATCGACAATCTTTCTGAGAAATTGACCATTACTCTAAAACCGGGTAATGGTCTTTTCTTTTTGGGCGAGGGACATTTTAAAGGGCAAAAAGTAACCCTTCTGAAACCTACCACTTATATGAATCATAGTGGTAAAGCTGTTACCAAAGCTCTCGCGCTAACAGGGGATACGCCGATGGATTGCCTTGTTTGTTATGATGATATCCATCTTGAAACAGGCAGAATTAAACTGAAATCATCCGGCAGTGCGGGCGGCCACAATGGCATTAAAGATATTATCGATCGGCTGCAAACACGCGATTTTCCACGTCTCAGAATTGGGATTGGTAACGACTTTAAACAAGGCAGGCAATCTGATTATGTATTGTCTCCATTTTCATCATCACAAAGAAAGATTATTGACGAGACGCTGGAAGTTGCTTCCGAGGCAATATTAACGTTTCTTCGTGGTGACATTGAACGAGCTATGAACGAGTACAACTGATTTTCCATAACAGATATCGCTAACTATAATCCAAATAATAATCATGGTTAATACAATTCTCTACCTCATTCCGGTAGCAGGGCTTTTGGCGCTATTGTTTACCTATCTACGAACTCAGTGGGTAAGTAAGCAAGATGTCGGAACAGAAAAGATGGCACGCATTAGTGAGAATATCTCACGTGGGGCTATGGCCTTTCTTAAAGCAGAATACCGGGTACTCAGTATTTTTGTCGTAATTGTAGCAATTCTTTTAGGACTCCAGGGAGCCAACAGCGCAAACTCCTCGTGGCTGGTTGCTTTTTCATTCATTACCGGGGCACTCTGCTCAGGTTTAGCAGGATTTATTGGAATGAAAGTGGCTACAAAAGCCAATGTACGAACCACTCAAGCTGCTCGAAAGAGTTTAGCAAACGGTTTGAAAGTGGCATTTACCGGTGGTTCGGTAATGGGGCTTGGCGTGGTAGGACTTGGTGTGTTAGGCCTGGGACTGCTGTTTATTCTTTATTACAACCAGTTTGATAATATCTCTCAGGTATTGACCGTGATAACAAGTTTCTCATTTGGAGCATCATCCATTGCACTCTTTGCACGTGTTGGCGGTGGAATTTACACGAAAGCCGCCGATGTTGGAGCCGACCTTGTTGGTAAAGTGGAAGCCGGAATTCCGGAAGATCATCCATTAAACCCTGCAACCATTGCTGATAACGTAGGCGATAACGTTGGTGACGTGGCCGGCATGGGCGCCGACCTTTTTGAATCGTACGTTGGGTCGATCATCGGTACGATGGTACTTGGTGCTGCATTTATGACGATTCCCGGATGGAGCGATTCTTTCAATGGACTTTCCGCCGTTCTTTTACCTCTGGTATTGGCCGGTGTCGGAATTATAACATCCATTATTGGAACCTTTTTTGTGAGAGTTAAAGAGGGTGGAAATCCTCAGACAGCATTGAATATTGGTGAGTTCACATCTGCTGTGATCATGTTAATTGCATCCTATTTAATTATTACCTGGATGCTTCCTGCATCATGGGAATTTGGTGGAGTAACTTATACCTCCATGGGGGTATTTTGGTCAACCATTTTTGGATTGGCAGCAGGTCTTTTGATCGGTTTGATTACCGAGCACTACACAGGAACAGATACCAAGCCTGTATTGTCTATTGTAAAACAATCTGTAACCGGTTCTGCGACCAACATTATTGCAGGTTTAGGAGTAGGGATGATCTCAACAGCCATTCCGATTGTGATTATCGCTGTAGCCATTTTAGGTGCATATCATTTCGCGGGACTTTACGGAATAGCTATTGCCGCAGTTGGAATGCTTTCCAATACAGGTATTCAATTAGCGGTTGACGCTTACGGACCTATTTCTGACAACGCCGGTGGTATTGCCGAAATGTCTGAACTTCCCGGTGAAGTTCGCGAACGAACGGATAAACTTGATGCAGTAGGAAATACAACAGCTGCGATTGGAAAAGGATTTGCAATCGGTTCTGCAGCTTTAACAGCACTCGCACTTTTTGCAGCGTTTATAACAGCTTACAATGTTGCCAACCCCGACAACATCATAACGGCTATTGATATTACCAATCCAAGTGTGATGGCAGCTCTCTTTGTTGGAGCGATGTTGCCCTATCTTTTCTCAGCGCTTTCTATGCAAGCTGTTGGGCGTGCCGCTATGAGTATGATTGAAGAGGTTCGTCGTCAGTTTGCAAATATTCCCGAGCTCAACAAAGCGCTCGCTGCAATGCGACGAAACGAAGGAAAGAAACTTTCTGAATGGAGTGATGAAGACCGAGCTCTGTTCGACGCTGCTGACGGGAAAGCTGAGTATGAGAAGTGTGTTGCTATTTCTACACAGGCTTCCATTCGTGAAATGGTTATTCCTGGCTTACTGGCGGTAATTGTACCTGTTCTCTTTGGTTTTCTTGGCGGTCCGCTGATGCTAGGCGGACTCCTCGCTGGTGTAACCGCCTCGGGTGTACTTTTGGCACTGTTTCAATCAAATGCAGGTGGTGCGTGGGATAACGCCAAAAAGATGATAGAAGAAGGAGTAACAATTGATGGCGTTTCTTACGGTAAAGGCTCAGAGCCGCATAAAGCTGCCGTTGTTGGTGATACGGTCGGTGATCCATTTAAAGATACATCCGGACCATCACTCAATATTTTGATTAAGTTAATGTCTGTTGTAGCGCTTGTGATTGCTACGATGATCTAATCAGATTTTAATGAGGTTTTAAGCCCTGCAGTAATTTACTGCAGGGCTTATTTTTTGATGAACGGGGATTAGACTCGTTCCGAAGGTACTCCTTCAAACGTCTCTTTGAAGCTCTGTTTCTACTTACGTACAATAAAGTAAGTGATAAATAAAGCGGGGCTTACCCGGGGCATTCCAATGCAAAGCTTTGGAACGAGTAAAATTAAGATAGTGAGTTGTTGTCTCTTCAAACCCGTCCATTATTTCTTACCTTACCGCCAAAACTGATCGACACATTTTATGGATATTTTTAAACTCATTTTTGAACACGACCTTCGACTGGATGCACTTCGTGAGCGTCACCTGGACCGGGATACTCCGGAAGTTTCTGCAAGTATCGAGGACTTCATGAAGCCTGATCCAACGTACTCCAAATTCTATATTTCAGGGACGCTGTTAGACAGAAAAGCGTTTGGCTTGAATTGCTTGAGAAACTACCCGGAAGTACTTTCAGCTATTAAAAAAGCTTTAGAGGATTACAACATTTTTCTGAATGATAACACCATTGATTTTCAGGAAGCGATCAAAAAAGCAGAGATCGGATCACCAATTCTATTGTCAAAAAAGAATGACATTGAGTGGGATCTGAAAAAACTTACGGTAGATGATGAAAGCAACGTCGGTCACAAAAAGTCAGAACTGGCAGAAGTGCTGAAATCCGGTGATCTGGTTCTCTATAAAGAGAAAGCACACCAGGGATTCGATCTCCATCTCTTTTCAGAGAAAAATATCTACCCCGACCTTTTTTATCCATTGCAGGAATTGGTAGATGATGAATTTCGATTTTTCAGTATCAACGGAAAAAGAATTCGTTCTGAACGTCAGTTTTATTTTGAAACGTGGTCACTCCATAAACCGCCCCATGGAGCGGAAGAGGTTTTTGCGGATACCAAGATTTGAGGCAAGTTGCGGGACCCAGGATTCAACATTGCCGCGACCTTTGTGCTTTCGTGGTGTCGCTGTGGTAAAAAGAGCGAATGAATCTTGGTTTTTAGCTTTAAAAAAGATAAACCACGGAGACACAGAGAAGGCACAAAGGTCACTAAGTATAGTTATAGTTTTCTAGCCACCATCAGCAAACGCGGACTCTTTTCTTTGTCAAATGGTTCTCCTCCATAGGAGCCATAAACTCGGTTTAGATAGAATCCATTCTTCTCAAAGATCTGTTTAAACCAGTCCAGTTCGTAAAGTTTTACCCGTTCATAATATTCAATTGGTTTATCTACATTTTCACCTGTAAAACGAATATGCTTATAAACCATGTTTCCCCTGATTTCCCGCTCAATATAAACGATCAAATCCTGGAACTCTTCTTCCTCTTCTGATATCAGATTCTTTCGAACTTTGTAGGCATTCAAATAGTCCAGGATAAACACTCCGTCATTATCCAACATCTTTTCAACGCTTTGTACGACTCTGGCGTTTTCATTATCCCTCAGGAAATAACCAAAGGTTGTAAAGAGGTTCACGACTGCATCGAATTTCTTGTCCAGCGGACGGCGCATATCGCCTACCTCAAATCGTAGATTTTTTAATCCTCGCTCACGGGCAATTTCAGTAGCTTTATCGATCACTTCTTTCGAGAGATCTACTCCTAACACATTATAGCCACGTTCGGCATGCGTAATGGAATGGCGTCCTCGTCCGCATCCCAAATCCAAAATGTGTGGAAAGTCTGAGGCAGGGATTTCTCGTTCAATCAGATCGGCCAGTTTATTGGCTTCATTCTTATTTCTGTACGCATAGAGTTTCTCGTAAAGCGGACTGTCGAACCACTCTTCAAACCAACTCATATCAGCTAGCTATGTTTTGAATAAATAAATGTATAGTAAACATGAACGCCTTATCTTATGCTTTTAATATTGATCTTCCAAAAACATGCATATAACTCTATGACATTTACCACGAAGTTAAAACGGGCCATTTCTCATTCAAATTCCGTTTTATGTGTTGGTTTAGACCCTGTTCCGGATCTTATTCCAAAATCGCTCTCCTCTGAATTCTCAAATCCCTCAGAACTTGTTTTTGAATTTTGCTCACGAATCATCAATGCTACGAAGAATTCTGCGTGTGCTTACAAACCCAATACCGGTTTTTTTGAAGCCCTGGGCAGTGATGGTTGGTCCGTTTTGGAAAAAGTTGTCAAGCAAATTCCGGATAATAAAATTATCATCGCCGATGCCAAACGTGGTGACATCGGGAACACAGCATCGCAATATAAAAAGGCTTTTTTTGATGAGTTAAATGCCGACGCCGTAACCTTAAATGCTTTGATGGGAATGGACACATTGGATCCGTTTATGGATGAGGAAGGGAAAGCTGTTTTTGTTCTTGCGATGACCTCCAATCGCGGTTCTGCCGATTTTTTACAACGACGGTTTGAGGGGCGAATGTCCCTCGGTGAATACATTGCTGAAGAGCTTGAAAAAAAACAGGATAAAAGTAAAACCCACATGGGGATGGTGGTCGGGGCTACACAAATTGAATCGATTGGACCGGTAATCCGCGCCAATCCCAAAGCTCACTTGTTGATTCCCGGAATAGGAAAACAAGGTGGTTCCGTGAGGGATTTACAATTGGTTTTGGAAGGTCATGATGGCATACCGGTGATCAACTCATCACGGTCAATTATTTACGCTGGTTCTGACCAAAAAGATTGGGAAAAAGCCGCGGCAGAAAAAGCATCAACAATGAAAGAATCATTAAACATTTTGACTGAACGATATGTCTAAATCGTTACCCGAAGTTATTCTTTACACAGACGGAGCTTGCAGCGGTAATCCCGGGCCGGGAGGTTGGGGAGCTCTTTTAATGTGGAAAGGAAAGGAGAGAGAGATGACCGGAGGAGCGCCTGATACCACCAACAATCGCATGGAGATGATGGCGGTAATAGAAGGTCTGAAAGCGCTGAAGAAACCCTGTCACGTTAAAATTCACAGCGATTCAGCCCTCATCGTAAACACATTTAAAAAAGGGTGGATTAAAAGCTGGCAGCAGAGAGGCTGGAAGAAATCAAACAAAAAACCGGTAGAAAACCGTGACCTTTGGGAGAAAATGCTGAAGGCGATGGAACCCCACACCATTGAGTGGATAAAGGTGAAGGGCCATGCCGATAATCAGCTAAACAATCGGGTTGATCGCTTGGCGGTGCAGGCTTCTCAAAAGTTTAAATAAAACCTTTTAATCCTTAAAATTCGACTTCAGAAATGCGGAGTACTTCTCTTTGTTTTTCTGAATGAGAAGCGGAATCCCAAAATTGTAACCCACCATTTTATCGGTAAAATCATGACGAATCAGGTTTGGCAGTTTTTTTGTCTTTGATCCGATAATGATCATATCCGATTGCTGACTTATAGATTCCTCATACACACAATCGGCAAGACGTTCTTGCTGGCGATGGGTGAGGATGAAATTAACCTTATCAGAAAAGGAATGCTGATCCATAAATTCAGATTTTTTCTTTTCGATCTCATTATCAATCCTCTCTTTTTCCTCTTCAGATAGCATATATGGGAAGAATTGCGCCCGATATTCATAAATATGTTGAGCTGTTACTTCGCCTTTTTTTATCAAACCATTTGCAGTTTGAAGCGCTTTGGCAGATTGATCAGAAAAATCAACGGGAACCAATATACTTTCAAGATTGTAGCGGCAATTTTCCGGCACAAAAAGGATGGAAGTGGGAACGTATTTTAAAATTCGTTTTGGGATAACTCCTTCCCCGGCATATCCAACTTTTTTACCCATAATTAACAGGTCGGGCTCGAGTGAATTTACAACCTGAACAATTTGATCGGTTGGTTTTCCCTCTTTTATGACGAGTCTCACTTCGATTGGACTATCATTGAAATGTTCCTCAATCTTATCATTCAACTCATTTCGTATGATCTCCTCAAATTCTTCCCTGGTTTCAATCTCCGGAAACTGTTCAGCGATATTTATCGCCGTAGGACCGGACTCAATCACATGTAAAAAAGTGATCGTTTTTGGTTCTTTGACCGTAGATAAAAAAGAGCTGTATCCCACCAATATTTCGTCCATTTTTGACAGGTCGAGAGATACAATCCAATGATTAAAATTCTTCATAATCTTCTCTGATTTCTATTTTTTCTGTTTTTTGATAGCGTTCGCCACAAGGTCCTTGTAAGATTCTCGCTCTTTCGCTTTTGATTTATCAACAAGATCCTGATGTTCTTTATTCAAACCTTTTTGAAGACTGTAACACATTACCAAGAGCACAATGGTAAAAGGCAGGCCGGTACTAATCGCACCTGCTTGAAGTGCGCCTAATCCTCCTCCGATCAACAAAATTGCCGCGACTGCACCCTCGGTGGTGGCCCAAAAAACTCGTTGACCGACCGGCGCATGAAGTTTGCCTCCACTGGTCAGACCGTCAATAACTAGTGAGCCCGAATCAGATGATGTAACAAAAAAACTCAATACCAATATGATGGCCAGGAAAGAGGTAATTGTCGAGAAAGGAAACTGATCCAGTAAAATGAACAAGGATGTGGTTTGATCGGCTTGCACGGCATTTGCTATCTCTGCAATTCCGCCCGTTTCAAGATAGATGGCACTGCCGCCAAATCCGCTCATCCATAAGAAAGTTACAAGAGTCGGGATAATCAGAACTCCCAGTACAAACTCTTTTACAGTCCGTCCTTTAGATATGCGTGCGATAAACATCCCAACATAGGGAGACCAGGAAATCCACCAGGCCCAGTAGAAAACGGTCCATGTATTCAGAAATTCACCTTCTTCGTACGATTGTGTCCATGTTGCAAAGCTGGCAAAATTTTGAAAATAGTGGCCGATGTTTTGCATGAAGGATGAAAGAATGTAAAGTGTGGGGCCGACCACCAATATGAAAAGCAAGAACAACGCTGCAATTCGAATATTGAATTCGCTCAAGACTTTAACTCCCTTATCAATACCAAGAACTACGGAAATTGTGGCAATGGCTGTTACGCCAATAATAATAATGACTTGCAGGTTGGTGGTGTTGGTTAATCCAAATACATATTCTATGCCTGCCCCGGCTTGTGCGGCTCCAAGTCCTAAAGATGTTGCCAGACCAAAAAGGGTAGCCAAAACTGCTAGTATATCGATCACATCGCCGACCCATCCATCAATTCGATCTCCCAGTAAAGGATAGAAAACAGATCGAAATGAGAGAGGCAGGTTCCGATTAAAAGCAAAAAAAGCGAGAGCTAAAGCAACAATTGCATAAACCGCCCAGGCATGTAATCCCCAATGCAAAAATGTAATTCCCATGGCGTCACGGGCTGCTTCGGTTGTTCCGACATCTGCATGCGGCGGGCTGATGAGATGCCACATCGGTTCAGCGACGGCGTAAAACATCAACCCGATTCCCATTCCGGCACTAAAAAGCATTGCAAACCAAGCCATTGTGCTAAAGTCCGGTTCGGCATCTTGACCGCCAAGACGAATCTTCCCGAATTTACTAAACGCGAAGTACAGTGAAAATCCGATGAAAATATTTACAGCAGCTACAAACAGCCAATTTGCGGAATCAGTTATGAAAACCCTTGCGGCATTGAAAGCTTGTTCGGCAGACTCTCCGGCTATCAGGGTTCCAACGATCAGGGAAGTAATTAAGATAACGGAAGGCCAGAAAACCGGTCCGTGAATGTCAAAGTATTTCTTTGCACCTGTCTTCTTGGATGGTTGATTGTTCCCTTGTTTTGAGTTGCTCATGGGTGAAGTGGATGATTCGTTAAAATTTGAATCGAAAATTCATTTAAAAATAGAAGCCGATGTTAATGTTATAGCGGATGTTGAACTGCGATTCGCCGATACCGAGATCTTCATGCCCGGGTCCAACACCAACGCCAAAATTGTCGGTTAGCCAGGGATGATTGACACCCTGAGCAATATCAAAGTAGGTATAGACAGGACCGGCGGTTACAAGTACACCCGTTATGTTTTGAATGGTTGACTGGAAATCATCTTCCAGGTCGAGCTGAGTGCCATCGGCGGTTGTGGTTGTCCCGGCTCCGGCGCTGTTCGACATATAGCTGAAATCGTTGTAGAAGTTGAGATTGGTAATCGGTCCCCACTCAACATCATATGAGTAAGAAATCCCAAGTGTGGCGATCCAGGCCTCGGTCGAAACTTCGTAGGGAATGGCATAAGCACCCATAAAAACAGTGCTTATTTCATCGCCGGTATTGTTTTCAGCATTCATCCCATAATAGAGAATCTGTGGCAGAATATTAAAATTTCCAGTGTTGATATCAGCATGCAGTGCCACCGCATATTGACTGTCGAATTCATTGCGGGCACTGTTAAAAAGCTGTCCGAATTGCAGGGATCCTCCGATCTCACTTTCTTCAAACTGATACGAAGATCGAAGATTAAACTGGTTTCGTTCCGTCAAGGATGCGTTTCCGCCCGGAATAACGTCGTAAGAGTATCGACCGGGGCCTCCATTGCCAAATGCAGCGGGTGGACCTTCCGGTTCAGCCTGAAAGAAATAAGCAAAATCCCAACGGAAATTGTCGGAGTAATGGGTGATTTTAAGCCCCATATCGTGATCATCTTCCAATCCTACATAGTAAGGAAGGCTGAACCACCAGTTGTGCGAATTGTATTGAATATTACCAAACGGAACCTGGGTGACGCCCAGTTGACCCTGCGTAGATTCTGTAAAGTTATACTCTAACCATCCCTGCTTGATGAAATGTGTTCCAAATGTTGGATAAAATCGATATTCAAAATTAAGCCCAATTCCTCCCGGATTGTCGTACAGAACGTTGATGCGCCAGGTGTCCATTGTAAAGGAAGAACTTGTGGCATCGATACTGCTTTCATAATCCTGTAGAATCATGTTAAAACGAAGGGCACCCCCGACATGAAGAGTTGGTTCCTCATCTTCAGATTGTGCGTAGACAAAGGTGGGTAAAAAAAGCAGAAAAAGGAAGATAAAAAGAGATGAATGTGAAGAGACGTGACCAGCTAAATTCGGAGTATTAAAAAAGATTTTGAGCGAGTTTTAAATGTAAAATCTGCACTATATAATTTGCGATAAATTGTTGTTTAATATGACTTTTTGATCTCTTTTTTCCAAGAAGTAATTAAGGGGTAAAATTTTTGAATTGATGGTTCTTTCGCTTGGGTATAGATATAAAAAAAGCCCTCCGATTGGAGGGCTTGTAAATGAGAGACGATAAAGTTTTATTCCTCTGCCAAATAAGGATATTGCCATTCTTTAGGAGGAACTCTTGTCTCCTTAATGGCTTGCGCAGACAACCACCGAAGCATGTTGATTACACTTCCGGCTTTGTCATTCGTTCCGGATTTTCGGGATCCGCCAAACGGCTGTTGACCCACAATCGCTGCTGTGGGTTTATCATTCACATAGAAGTTGCCGGCGGATTGCTTGAATCGTTTAGACATCGTTTCAAGAGCATATCGGTCTTGAGCGAAGATGGCACCGGTTAGTGCAAATGGAGATGTGTTATCGCAGAGATCCATGGTTTCTTCGAACTTGTCATCCTCATAAACATAGATCGTGAGAACGGGTCCGAAGATCTCCTCTTCCATTGTTTTGAATTTCGGATTGCTGGTAAGAATGACCGTAGGATCTACAAAATATCCTTCGGAATCATCATATGTGCCTCCGGCAAGAATCTCCGCATCGTCAGCTTCTTTTGCGTAGTCAATGTAACCGGTGATCTTATCAAATGCTTTTCGGCTAATGACTGCTCCCATGAAATTGGTGAAATTCGTCACATCACCAACATTAATTTTTCCGACTTCTTCAAGGAACGGTTCTTTAAAATCCTGCCAGATGGATTTGGGAATGTACATTCGAGACGCGGCTGAGCATTTTTGTCCTTGGTATTCATATGCCGCTCGTAATGCAGCGATCACCAATGCTTCCGTATCAGCTGTTTTGTGGGCAAAAATGAAATCTTTTCCACCGGTTTCACCCACAATTCGCGGATAGGTTTTATAGGTATCAATATTTTTCCCGATGGTTTTCCAGAGGTGATTGAATGTGCCAACCGATCCTGTAAAGTGGAGACCGGAGAGATCAGGGCTTGCCAACACGGGATCGCCTACATCCGCGCCTTCACCCGGCAGGAAGTTAATGACTCCATCGGGGAGGCCGGCTTCCTGAAGAACTTTCATTACAAAATAGTTGGAGTAAACCGATTCGGGTGAAGGCTTCCAAAGAGCCACATTTCCGCACATTGCCGGTGCTGATGGAAGGTTCCCGGCAATTGCCGTAAAATTGAACGGGCTGATCGCAAAAATAAATCCCTCCAGCGGACGATAATCAACCCGGTTCCACATACCATCGGGCGAGTAGGGTTGCTCTTCCATAATTTTTGACAAATACCACGGGCCAAATCGCAGGAAGTCAGCTAACTCACCAACCGCTTCAATTTCTGATTGATGTGGAGTCTTGGATTGTCCCAGCATCGTGGAAGCGTTCATCGTGTATCTCCACGGGCCGGTGATCAGGTCGGCCGCTTTCTGAAAAATGGCAACTCGTTCCTGCCATGGCAGTTCCGCCCACTCTTTTCGGGCTTCCAGAGCGGCATCAATCGCTGTGTTCACTTCCTCTTCACCGCAATAATGAACAGTAGCCAATTTATGCCCGTGCTTGTGAGGCATCACAACATCAGCCGTTCGACCGGTCTTTACCTCTTTGCCATTGATGATCGCAGGAATTTCAATTACTTCTTCCTGCATCTCTTTCAATTTCTCCTTGAGTTTTTTCTTCTCTGGAGATCCCGGTTCAAAAGAGTTATAAGGTTCGTTCTTTGGTTCCTGGATGTTAAAATAGGCGTTCGGCATTGTCCTCAACTTAAGCTTAAAGTGTTTGTTTTTTCTGACTGAAAGATAACGGTTTCCCATCGATTTTTAAGGATAAACCTTCCCGTCATCTTATTGCAGTTTATAAAACAAGAGAGGAGAGATTGTCATTCGATAATGACAATTTATAGTCATCGGATGAGTGTTTGTTTATCTGATTAGGATATAAGCTTGTTCCCAAACTGGCGCAAGTCTTAAATCCGGTATTTGAAAGCAAGGATTAAAATAATCTGGGTTTTGTCTTTCCGGAAGAATTATTCCACCATCCGTAAGTCGAGGATGTCACTTGTGCTCATGTTTTTTTGCAAAGGGAAGCAGCACAAGTGACACTTCGATTAAAACTTGCGTTAGTCGGGGTGAGAATAGAATCAAAACCGATGGGTGTATGAAATCTTAATTGCGCCACTTCTCTGAAGCGTTCTGAAACGGTTGAACTGTTCATCCTCCAGCCAGTTGTGATTGTACACAAGATACAGATCTGAACCCGGGGTAATAATCCATCTCAAACGGTTGTTGGTGGCAAGAAGGTCACTCAGATTATCAAACTGGATATTCGTAGTAAAGAAGAGTGAATTGGTAAAGTCCATGTTGGCCTCAAACCGAAACAGGTCCGTGGAAAAACTACCTTCTGCCAAATCCACATTGGTTCGAACATATTCCGGTGTGAGTTCGAGTCCCGGGAATGGACGTAAGCTCAAATTGACCCCATACTGAGTTTGGGTTCCTGACCAAAATCCTCCGGCTTCGGCTTCTGCCCAGAGTGAGATTTTTCTGTATGAAGCCGTTTGAATTTCGCCGGAAGCCGACCACGTTACATATTCATCAACCGGGATGATTATCGAGTTGTCTCGTCGGATATCAAACGGGAATTCGAGGCGTTCGTAATTTCTGGCGACATCAAAAGCAATTACATCGCCAGTCATAAATGTGATGTCGAACAGAGTGAGTCGAATTTCTTGTGTGAGAAGATCAAAATCGAGGTCCGTCAGGTGCTCAAACCTTAACTCCCAATCCACTTGTTGTATGAGATCGCTCCCCGGAAATTGAGGAGAATATTCAAATGAAGGCTGTAAACGTCGGAATGCGTTACGCGGTGCAAATCCAACAGCCGGGTCATACGCATTTCCAAACTCCCTGTAGGAGACATGAGCGGCCCAGGGATCGTTGGGATAGTTGATCCGAAGTCCGCGAGAAGTGCGATCCCAAAATTCAGACGTGCTCTCCTCAAACATTGCATTGTGATAAACGAGGAACGCCTGGAATTGAAGGTTTTTATCTCCCATAAAAGTAGAGGTACCGAGTTCGAGATCGGCTCCAAATGTATGGCGATCCTGAAGTGTGAAATCATCAAAATTTCCATTTCCTTCAGTTCCTCTGCGTGTGTACACAACCCCAACGGTGCTCTCGCTGCCAATGTTTCGTTTAACTCTGGCTACTGAGAAATTTTCCGCGCTAAGTTCTCCGAGTTCACCGGTTCGAACATGCAAGAAAGCAAGATTGTACGGACCGGTATTTCCAAGCAGGCGGGCACCGTACGTAATTGGAATTGGTTGCCCTTCATTCAATCCAATTCTTCGGCTAAAATAAGGATTCACATTACTGGCCGGTGCAAATTCATAAATATTGGATCCCTCAAGGAAAAAGTCCCTCTGTTCCGGGAATTGTACTGCAAATCGGGTCAGGTTCACAATTCGCTGATCCACCTCGGCTTCGGCAAAATCTGTATTGAATGTAAGAGAGGCTTTCAAGCTTGGGGTAATGCTGTAATTGATGTCTAATCCACCATCAATGTCAGTATCGGTCTGATCTCCTCCATCCACAATATTTTGCTCGTTGCCGGTTAAAATTCCAAAAGGAACAACTTCCAGCCCGAGCCCCTGAGACATTCCGGTCAGGCCCGTCAGGAGTCCTCCATCCTGTGGTCGTTCAATTCCCTGGTTTCGCTGATAGCCGGTCCAAAGCACTGTTTCACTTTTTCGGCGAATTACACGCATGAAATTCACGCCCCAGGTATCGCTGTCGGGGTCGAAATTGAAGGTTCGAAATGGGATTTTAATCTCGGTCATCCAGCCGATATCTGTAATTTCTGCTTTGGCGTCCCAAATGCCATCCCAGTTCAGATTGATGCTTTGTCCCTGGCCGGTTGTAATCAACCCATCCGTTCGAAGTGCATTCGGGTTCACCTCCATAAAATAAGCGCTCCGCTGATCATTAAACGTATCAAAAAACCATGTGAACCGTTCATCAGCCACAATCCGAACATCTCTCCGCTTCTGAGTTGCTTTGATTCCCGAGGGATCGCTATCGTACAAAATCACGCCCATGTATAAGTACTCATCATTGTAGGCAATACGAACCTCGGTCTTTTCTGTAGCCGGAGCGCCTTCATTTGGTTCCTGCTGACGGAAATTGGTTGCCACAGGTACACGATTCCAAAAATCTTCTGAAACTCTGCCATCAAAATTAAAAGTATCAGAATCTTGCAATCTGTAGGCCCGAACCTCTTTCTTATCACCTTCATTTTGAGAAAGCAGTTCCAACGGAAAAGAGAGCATCAAAAAAAGTGAAGCAGTTAAATAGAGAGATTCTTTGTTAAGAGAAAAGTACCCGATTTTGTTCAACATTATATCACAAAAGTCTGTTCTATGTTTTTAATCCCCGGGTTCTAAAACTAATCAGATTCTTAAAGAGGATATTTTAAAAGAAGTTAAATCAGCGGTTTAATCGGCTCTAACATAACAGATTGGGAATGGAATATGAATAAAAACAGAAGTTTGGGCCAGGTTCTTTATGAAAATAAAACTACCCGGTATGTGATCTATGTAATTGCCCGAAGGAACGTTAACAGGCTCGTATGGTTTTATGATCATTGGAAAAGAATCAGATATAAATAGAATGAGTACGAAATTCTTCAGGGATGCCTGGCAGGTGGTGAAACAGGCTGCCAAAAATTTCAACCAAAATGACCCGATTACATTGGGCGGGGCACTGGCATTTTTTAGCATCTTCGCATCCCCGCCGATCTTAATTATGATTATCTTTTTTGCTGGTTTGATTACCGGGCAGGAGATGGCAAGCCGCGAAATTTTTGAGATCATCCGCTCTTCAGTGGGACAGGAAGGGGCAGATCTGATCCGTAATATTGTTCGAAACTATTTTGTGGAGGGGATCAGTCTGATCCAGCAGATTGTTAGTATCGTTATTTTTCTGTTTGCAGCGAGTACCTATTTCATCATCATTCAGAAATCACTAAATCAAATTTGGCAGGTAAAAGCGAAAGCCGGCCGAAAGATTTCGCGGATTCTAAAGGATCGTATGATCTCTTTTATACTTATTTTTTTGATGGGTGTAACCTTGTTGCTTTCGTTAGTACTGGAAGTGGCTCTTACCTATGTTGGTAATAATCTGGATGCTTACCTGCCTCAAACTACCGCCGTTCTGATTAACGTTTTTGGGTACGTTATATCCTTCTTAGCTGTTATGCTAATCCTGGGAATGATCTACAAATTTTTGCCCGATGTAATCATCGAATGGAGAGTGGTTTGGGTGGGAGCTGCGGTAACATCCTTCCTGTTTACCCTGGGAAAATTTTTAATTACGTTCGCACTTACCAGCAGCAATATTTATGATATGTACGGCACCGCGGGATCGACCGCAATTTTTCTTCTCTGGGTATTCTATTCATCGATGATTCTGTTTTTTGGCGCCGAGATTACACAAGAATACGCCTCTAAATTTGCTGAGAATATTGAGCCGAAAGATCATGCCGTAAAGATCGTTACCCACGAAGCCAGCCAGGATTATCTCGCAGAAGAACAACGTACCTGATTGAATGAAGTAGATGTAGCCACAGGGTCACAGAAAATGAATAATTCTATGAAATTCCGAGCTTCAGTGGCTATTATTTCGTTGAAATCGATTTATTTTACTCCTCTCTATTAATCAATATCCAAGACATCATGCTGCAAACACTGCTCGTTTTACTGTTTCTATTCTTCCAGCCCCCGGTTGATAGTGCCGAAACCCAACTCCAACAGCTTTTTGATGATCACTGGGAATACAGCCTGCAATCAAGTCCTACGTTTGCAACCAGTCAGGGTATCGATACATGGAATGATCAGCTTGCCGAAACGGGATTAGACGCGATGGAGGAGAGTTATCAAAAATCGAAAGAGTTCCTGGATCGATTACATGAAATTTCAAGAGAGGAATTGTCTGATGAGAGCCAAATCAATTACGATATTTTTGAGAATCAGCTTGAAGGTTCGGTTCGGGCGTATGAGTTGAATCACTATCTTTTGCCGCTGAATGGCTGGTGGGATTATCACGCCTCGTTTGCAACTCTGGGTGATGATGTTCCTTTAGATACAGTGGAGGATTATGAAAACTACCTGAGCCGGCTCGAAGCTTTTCCTGAATACAATGGCGGATACATCGAGCGGATGCAAAAAGGAATTGAGCTGGGGATTATGCGTCCTAAGATTGTTTTTGATGATTATGTGGCTTCGATCGAAGCGCTGATTACAGAGTCGGCGGAGGAGCATCGATTGTATGAACCGTTTGAAGACTACCCGGATAGTTTTAGCGAGGAAGAGAAAGAGCGGCTCACAAATCGAGCAAAAGAAGTAGTCGGCGAGGTCGTGATTCCTGAGTTTGAACGACTTCGGGATTTTTTGGTGGATGAGTACATCCCGAATACCATGGAAACCATTGGGATTACTGAAATTCCCGGCGGGGAGGAGTATTACAATTATTTGATTCAAGATCATACCACCATCGATATCACAGCCGATGAAGTTCATGAAATTGGGTTGGATGAGGTTGCCCGAATTCGATCCGAAATGATGGAGATTGTAGAATCCGAAGGCTACGGAGATGATTTCGATGCCTTTGTGGAATTTCTCCGAACCGATGATCAGTTTTATGCCGACACAGCCGAAGAGCTTCTGAAAGAAACGGCATACGTGTTGAAAACCATCGATGGAAAATTACCGGAGCTGTTTAAAACGTTGCCGAGGCTGCCGTACGGAATCGAACCGATTCCTGATTACCTGGCTCCGCGGACAGCCACCGCTTATTACAGCCGTGGGGCCGCCGATGGAACCGAAGCCGGAACGTACGCTGTGAACACCTACGATCTTGACAGTCGTCCCCTCTATGAAATTCCTGCACTATCTCTTCACGAGGCGGTGCCGGGGCACCACTTGCAAATCGCTCTCCAACAGGAGTTGGAAGACCTCCCCAAATTCAGAACTACGGCCGGGTATTCCGCTTTCACCGAAGGCTGGGCACTTTACGCGGAAAGTCTTGGTGAGGAGATGGAGATGTATGAAACACCGTACAAAAAATTTGGTCAGTTGAGTTACGAGATGTGGCGTGCGCTACGCCTGGTAGTTGATACCGGCATGCACGCTAAAGGCTGGAGCCGTGATGAGGCGATTCAATACATGGCAGATAACTCTGCACTGTCTTTGCACAACATCCGCTCGGAAGTGAACCGTTACATCTTCTGGCCGGGACAAGCATTAGCGTACAAAATGGGAGAGATCAAGATCCGAGAGCTTAGAGCGATGGCCGAAGAAAAACTGGGTGACGATTTCGACCTCCGCGAATTTCATGATGTAGTTCTGCTGAGCGGGAGCATTCCGTTGAGTGTGTTAGAGGAGAATGTTGAGGAATGGGTTGAGTCAGTTGGGAGTAGACAATAAGCAGTTAGCAATTAACAATTATCATGACCTCGCGTTTCACTTTTCACTTGTGAATTGAGATCATTTTTTTTGTGGGCTCATCTATATGTATTTAGTTTTTATTGCTGTGTTCTATACTGTTCAATCCATTCCCACAATCCATCGTAATCTTTACCTTCAAGCTCCCATTGCTTTTTCTCAAAAAGGACTTCTGCATCTTTAGAAAAATGAGCAGTGGTTACAAGAATTGCCTTTGTTGCAAATTCGAATTCTTTTACCCCAAGTAACTCTCTCACAGGATTCACTCCTACATATCCTCCGGGGTCAGGCCTTTTACATTCAATAAGATATTTTTCATTAATAAGTTGTCTTCTGACTGCAATTATGTCTTTTCCGCCATCCCTAGTTTGCTGAGTTAATTCAACTTCAAATCCAAACCCATGAAAAAGTTCAGCAACTAATTCTTCAAACTTTCGCCTATCTATACTTTTTAGTTCATCAGGTTTTTGATGGTAATATTCAATAAGCTTTTTCCCAACGAGATCTGAGACAACAACTATTGAATCTCCTTTTTCAGGTTTTTCAAGATTAAATTTTGTTTCAGGTATGGGTGTCCAACCATCTCCTCCTAATGGCGCAGCTCCTAAGGGTGAACCTCCAATCGACATGTTCTAATTATTTAATTTTGAATTACTGTTGTTATGGTATTTCTTCAAAAGTATTGAACGATAAATAGAGTAAGTATGAAAAATGAATAATTTTGATATTTCAAAGAATAAAAAACCATTCAATGCTGCAAACGCAAATAAGGCTGGGTCATATAGACAACTATTTCGAATAGGAAAACCAGTTATTGATCCAGGTGAAACTCTTGAAATTGAGCAATATTTTAGTGGTTATGGTATCATTGGGAATTCAAAAGTAAACTTTTATACATCAGATGATATTTACGATCCCAAAAAATCAACTGTCTATCATAGCTTAGGTGATGATAATGAAAGGGGACTCGCTTTTGGTGTCGCGAAGAGTGGTTTCACAAAACTCGGTATGAGTCTTGATCTATCAAGTGGAATTATGCAGCCAGGATGGAAGAGGAAGACTTATTTTTTTGACATTGGAAATACACTAGCCCCACAAATATCCACCGAAATGCAACTTGGTGACTCTCCACCTATTCTTTATAAGTTAAAAACACGAAAAAATATCAAACCTGGTAATTATTCTCTAGAGTTCAACTTTACATATTTTAATGGTGAAAGATGGGATTGTGATAAAAAAAATATTGAGTTTAAGGTTCGAAACTTTTTAGAGAGACGTAGTACATTAATTGGAGTTCTTGCTCTGATTGCTTCGATTGCTGTAATAATTAGCAGTGGCTTAATCCCAATTTTGAAGCAATTAATTCCGTTATTTATTGAACTATTTTGAGACAACTCTCTCCTGCACTTCGCATTAGTAAAGTGTATTCATCTGTCGTTCAATCAAAAACCGGACAGATCCATACACCCATTTGCCAATAAATTTTGGGGCTCTGCTTTCTTCAATTCTAAATCTATATAACCAATAGATTTGAAGCATTGTGCGTCATTTCATGGCACTCGATCGCCCTGATTTTATGAGGCCAATCAACAAAAATCAGAAAAAAAACAGACGATCTATTTCATGAAGTATTTTTACCAGAATCATTTTCAATCATCAATCATAAAATCATTACTCATTTTACTGGCATTCGGCTTATCCACAGCTATGTTTGCCGGTTGCAGTTCTTCCACATCCGCAAACGATGAGGATGGAGATTCGAACAACGAAACCCAAACGTTTGACCTGATGCTTTCATCTGACGGATCAACAAAAGTGGGAACCGCAACAACTGAAATCATCACCGAGGAGAGCGACGCCTACATCGACGACGGATTTTTTATCACGCTCGATATTTCTGCCTCAGATTTTGAAGCACCGTTTGACGTCAGCATGAAAGGTGGCCAATGCGGTACCTGGGATGTTCAGGTTGACGAAAAAGCCGAAATGCCCTGCGATTATGATGAATTTCTGGACGATCCGTCCGGGCTGAAAATCACCTCCGAGGATGGAAGCGGAATTGAGGCGTATGCTGCAGAATCGTAAAAGATTCAGCAGATTCGAGAATGAAATGGCAGGAATTTATTGAAGAATTAAAAAGGGCAACTTTATCTCAGTTGCCCTTTTATTTTATTCTGACTGTTTACTCAGTGACTTCAAGCGCAAAAGAAGCTGTCTCATGATAATCGTAGCTGTTAATTCTGCTTCGGCCGGTAAAATGCTTCGCATATACCCGAAGAGTAACACTAAATGTACATTTGGTGTGTTCGTCGAGCATGCTTTCAAAAGTAGCAGTACCGGATGAAACCGGGCCTCCTGTTTCTCCTACATCGGTGTGATTATTACCACCGGACGGAGCCGGTCCGAGTGACCCTGTGTCTCCATTCAGGCCTCGCTGCCAATTTATATTATATCTCCACATAAATGAGTTACTGTCACCGTTTCCGGCATCCTCAACTCCATTTACATGATATGCCCGGAATCCGATCGCAAATGTGCTGCTATCTGATCCGGTCATAAACTGACATTCATCGGTATTTGCAACACCATTTTTTCGGAGATCTACAAGATCGGCTCCAACGGGGGTGTTGTCGAGCCAGAAGACATGTGCCAGATCGGCAAAAGGAACAGGATCGGTATCGGATGAGGATGTCCAGCGTCGGTACTGAAAATCCTTTTCAGCACCTGACCCGGTTGCTCCGTTTGGTTTAATGAGGTTGCCACTTCCATCAAAAACCTCAAGGATCAGCATATATTTACCATCATTGAATGGCGCCTGTGCAGTGTTCCAAACCTGGTGATATTGCCCGCTCAGGTAGCGATGATCGGGAGAACTCCAGTAGGGTACATTGAACAGGTTGTTTTCTCCGCCAACATTGACCGGCCCCAGGGTTTCTGCAACTCTGACCACGTCGCTTCCATCATCCACAAGTTTATCCCAAACAACAGAGCTGTCCAGTACTGTGGGTGTACCCACCGGATTTCCGGAATCATTCACGGCTACCGCCTTCAGCCTGTAATATTTTACGATCGATTGAAGTTCGGGCGAAAACCAGAGACGCAAACCTAACGAACCTCCCCAGGGGCAATCGGGGGCATAACCGGTTGTATAGGTGCCATCGTCATCATCCAGGGCTCCCACTTGCGAAACACCCGTCTGAGCCGGGAAGTTATGGTGAAACGTGCCATAGGATCCTACATGCTCGAGCATCACAAACGCATTACCGTCGTTAGGCGGCGGATCTCCGGGGCCGTCGGCACAGGTAAGAGCCAATGGATTATAGGTGTGAATATCCGCCGGTTGATTGGCACTGAAATATTGTTTTGCAGCCACACCATCATAAACAACCGTCATCACTCCGTTAATCAATTGCTTCACCTTATAGGCATAAGTGGTATAGCAGTGCCAGTGTGGTGGGTGCGGGGGATGATAGTGAATGTTCAGGTAGCAGAAATTAAATTGTCCGCCGGGTTGAATTGCAGTCTGTCCCACCTTTTTCGGGGTAGATGAACAAATAAACGGAAACAGATAAGGCCGTGCAATCACATAGTTTTGGGCAGACTCGGCCGACATCGTTCGGAGTTCCATGTAATCCCGGTAAAGATTTTCTGAAGGGATTTCAGTCAAATCCACAGATGTTCTTTTCTGTTTGATACGGTCGGCATTATTGCGCAAAAACCTCGCTGAAAAGGGCGGCGGGTCGGGTTGCGGGCGTGGAATCGGGCCGGGAAATGGATCGGGGATTGGATCCGGTATTGGTATTGGCAGATCATCGAGTAGTTCATACAACCTGTCCAGGAGATCCGGAATATGGATATAAGGAAGGCAGCATCTTCGTTCATAAATTTCCACTATTCCATCACATATTGGCTGGCAACTGTGTGGAAAAAACCGGTGCATTTCCAGATCAGAGGTGATCGGTTTAATGCGTGGAAGCTGTGCTCTTTCAAGTAAGGGTGATAATTGAACATTTTCGATCACTTTCCAGAACCACGGACGGCATTTTTCAACGGTTCCCGAAACACAAGTAAAAAGGAAATGGAAACGTCTCCAAAGTTCCTGTGGTAGTATAACCCCACGTTTTTGCCATTGTTCGAGATTCTGTTCCAGCCTGAAACTCGCCAGGCTCTCTTTTGGTAAAGTTTCGAAATCGTCTACATTCGGTCCTAAAGCGATGGCCCCGGATTTTGCCGCTTCAATGGTTAGTTTTTTGCCAATATAACTGCCTATTTTTTTGATTGGCCGGCCCGCCGAATTAATTTTATACGCTGCAAATTCAGGCGCTTTTTCATCTTCTTCAATGCCTACAAATCTGACATTCAGATCCACAGATCTTTCTTTTGATTTTGCCATTTAAATCTCCCTGTTTTTATTGATTTTAGTTGTTATCGAAGTGTTTAATGGGTAAAATTGCTGTTGTACCTACAATGCAGAAAGAACTGCGACGATAGAGAACGGCTCTTCGAATGTACCCAAATGACTTCTTTAATCAGCTTTTAACCGATTTAGATAACTTCTCTGCTTAATTGTTTTTCAATATTTTTCTCACTTCTCTCCCAGGCAGAATTGACTGAATTCTCTCATTCATTACATCTACTTCAGCTTTGTGATAGAATTGAAAGTATTTTCTGCCTGTTGAATTGGAAAACAATTCCTGTCTTCTTTCTCGATTATGTTGTGATCAATTATTAAATATTATTAACAATTTTTTTGATCAAATGCCAGCAGGATAGGTTTTTCTAATGTTTAATTCGTATAGGATTTGATTCTTTGGGATGCTGCCGGATATTTAGGGCATGAAAAGCCTGGCAATCAATCCATAGGACTAAAAAGCCAGAAATCTTCAAATTCCCACTCTCCATCTACAGGTGTACCGACTGCAACGGCGAATTTATTTTCAGGTCGTACCTCATACGATACTCTTACATCCTCCCCTTGTTTTTCGAAAACGGCTCGTCCATCACTGCTTTCCAGAAATGTGTAGTGATCAAATTCATCCTTTTCTTCTACGCCAATCAGTCCGGGTCTGAAATGCTTTACTTTTACCTCAAGACCGGTGTCCGTCATTTCAATTGCAAACATTTCATAGAGAACGGCTTTTCCATCGCCGATTATTCGAACCGCACCTACCATATTGTCACCTTCCGGCTCGGTCCAGAATGCCTCAACCATGTTTCCATTTCTAGTCGCCTCCCAATGTCCTGAAATAAATTCCATATCGGAGAGTGTACCGGTATCTTGAGCATTGACATCAATGGCACAGAAAATTAATAAGAATAGGAAAGGGAACAATCTTTTTTTCATAATATTTCGTTTTTGAAGGATTTATTCATGAACCAAAAACATATGAAAAATTTTAAATAAAGGTGTGAAAAATCTTTTGGGGGCAGGGTTCCTAAGAAAACACTCAAAGCCAGGGATTGAAAAGAGGTGGAATCGGTTTGAACGATCAAGAATTTAGAAATTAACTATTTACTGATCACTGTTAAGTGCTCTCTGAAAAGCGTAACCCCGCCCGGACTTGAACCGGGATTTAAAGCTTAGGAGGCTTTCGTTCTATCCGGTTGAACGATGGATTCGTATAACTTTTAACCCTGATCAATCAGGCATCTCCTTCACTGATACCTCTCTTAAATTCATTCAGCAACGTCACACAATATTCC
>CAYRDO010000040.1:0-22943 GCA_964422985.1 uncultured Rhodohalobacter sp.
GTTCGAAACAATATCTCGATTTTAAATCATCGTTATTTCCCGTTCCAATGAATCAGTATTACAAACTTTTTGAAGTTGATTCGGAACGACGCCTTGCTTTAACATTTATCGGAACGGAATCATCAAATTCTTTCCTTATTGGAATTTTGAACAGCGGCGGGGTTAATAAAGGAATCATGTCCATAAACCTTGACGAATTACAGCTCCGGGAAAAAAAGCTAATAACAATTTTTGAAAAAGGTGAAAAGCGATCATTATCTCTCAGGAGCTCCCAACTATTCAATTTTTTGGATTTTAACCCGGATGAGATCGTAAATCTTCCTGAAACAGTTATGAATTTTTTTGATTAAGATGAGCTTCTGCTAACTTTCGAAAAAAGAAATCAACCAAACGACTATGTCGAATAAAATTCACCGAAATAAATTACTCTCACTTTTTGAGGACACCGAAGAAGGAATTATTTATATGAAGGGGGCCGATACCATGTACCGGTATGGAACGGATTATGAATTTCCGTTTCGTCAGGAAAGCAATTTTTGGTATCTGACGGGAGTGAATGAGCCCGGCTATCATGCGGTCTTGGATTTGAATTCTGGTGAATATCACCTGTTTACCCCCAAAAGAGATGCCCAATTTGCGGTATGGCATGGTCGGATCAAACCGATGAAAGAGATTCAGGATCTTTATAAGCCAGATCATTTGCACTATGATAATCAGCTGTTGTCTGTTTTGAATGATTTGGATCCTTCGATCATCTACTGTTTGGATGATGAACAGGCGGAATACCTGGAAGATTTGAACAGAGAATTTAAACTGGATGCAGATACGCTATCCGATGCAGTAACGTACTGCCGTTGTATCAAAACCGATTACGAGCTTGATTTGATGCGAAATGCGGCGGACGTGAATAACATCGCGCACCGTGAAGTAATGAAGAGCGTGAAACCGGGAATGTACGAGTATGAAGCCAAAGCTATTTTTGATTATCAACAAGAGAAGCATGGGTTATTGCAACCTGCCTATACCGGAATTCATGCGGGTGGAGTTAATAGTGCGATTCTGCACTATGTTGAGAATAATCAACAAATAAACGATGGAGACCTGTATCTGATCGATGCCGGTTTTGAATATGAAGGTTATTCGTCAGATTTTACCAGAACGTACCCGATCAACGGAAAATTTTCCAAAGATCAGGCAGCTATCTACCAGGTTGTTCTGGATGCTCTGAATAGTTCTATTGAACGGGCGAAACCCGGCGTAAAGATGGAAGATCTTCATCTGAATGCTTGTCGAATCATCCTGCGAGGTTTAAAAGATGTCGGCGTTGTAAAAGGAGATGTAGAAGAGATGATGGAGAAAGATATTTTTGCTCTCTTTTTTCCACATGGGTTAGGGCACTTCCTCGGTTTAGATACGCACGATGTTGGCGGATATCCCAAAGGAGTAGAGCGAATTGAACGTCCGGGAATCAAATATTTGCGTGTTCGTCGGGAGCTCATTCCCGGAATGGTCATCACAGTTGAGCCGGGAATTTATTTCATACCGGCCCTGCTGGAACCGGCTCTTAAGAACGAAGAAAAAGCAAAGTTTTTGAATAAAGAGAAAGTAGAGTCACTCTTTGATTTTGGCGGGATTCGAATTGAAGATAATTTGATTATTACGGAAGATGGATACGAAAACCTGACAGACGTACCAAAAGAGATCGATGAGATTGAGAAAATAATGAGTTAAAAATGAAGCAATACTTTCATATAGACATAGAATACAAATCGAGGGAACGGAGAATTCTTAACGCATTGTTAGCGCTCGTAACCGGAATTCTTACACTGACCTACCCAACGTTTCTTTACCTGATTGCGGGAGGATATCTGATCGCACTTGGTCTGGTATTTACGTATGCTCGAACCCCGGCCATTATTGCGGCTGTGCCTATGATAACCGGAATTATAATCTTTGTTTTTCCTGAAGTAATCCCCATCACTTTCGCTGTGTTTCTTGGATTTTTCGGGTTGATTCTACTCATGGCCTTCCAGTTTTCAATCATGGGTTTTCTAACGCTGTTGATTGCAATTTTAATTGTGATGAATCCTGATTCGGTAGCCTACTTTATTGCGGCATTTCTACTTCTGTACGGAGTCTCCAACCTGATCAAACTTTTTCAAAATCCAAGAGACCGATCTGGCTTGATTCAATGATTATCAAATCGTAAATATTTATACGGTTCGACCAGATTTGTTTGCAGCTTAGAAATTCCAGTTCAAAATTTCCCTTGGCTGGAATGGTGTGTATGGCTGAAATGATCAGTACAATCAATTCGAAAGTTTGATGCAGAAAATGAATTGGTAATACATATTTTTTTAAAGAACTGGCGTCCCGCGAATTTTAGAAATAATAATACCTATAAATTTGGAATCAACTCAGGAAACCGTTCTTCGTCAGTTACTTACAGAGACGGAATCTACCCGTTTCGGTAAAAAGCATGGATTTAAGAATATTCATGACTATCGGGCTTTTCAAAATCAGGTGCCCTTACAGACTTATGATGATATAAAATCGGCCATCAGTGAGATGAAATCAGGGCAGCGGGATATTCTCTGGCCAGGGAAGGTTCAAAAATTTGCGGTGTCAGCGGGAACCACCGGTGAGGGGAAGCATCTGCCGCTGAGTGAAGCCAGATTGGAATCTGACAAACGGTTCATGAGAAAAATTGCCCTTTCCTATTTCAAGCAACGCCCTAATCTTATAAGGCTATTTGGTAAACATCTGAGTTTGCCTGGTACAATAGAAAAGCATGATTCATACCAAGTCGGTGAAGTGAGCGGGTTTTCAGCCAAGAACGCCCCGCTTTGGTTGCGTCCGTTTCAGTTAGAAAATCCTGAAATACTCACAACCATGAGTTTTCAGGAAAAATTTAACCTACTTCTACGAGCATCGCTGGATGCCAATATAAAGGTGATTACTGCAGCACCAAGTTGGATATTGACGTTGTTTCAACAGGCACTCAATGAGACAGGCAAAAGCTCTATCGATCAAGTTTGGCCCGAACTGAATCTCTTGATTTGCGGAGGCGTGAAGCTGGATAATTATCGTTCACACCTTCAAAAGCTGATCGGAAATCATTCGCCAGACTTCATTGAAACCTACGGTGCGTCTGAAGGCTATTTTGCATACTCTGATGATCTGAACCTAAGAGATCTAAGCCTTGTGACTGACAACGGGATCTTTTATGAGTTTATAAAAGATCCGAAGCCGGAAGAGGAAAGTGCTGATCTGTCTAACCTTGAAATTATACCTTTATCGAAAGTTGAGATCTCAGTGCCCTACGCATTAGTAGTTACGACCAATGGAGGATTGTGGAGGTACAGGGTACGGGATATCATTGAATTTACCTCCATCGACCCTCCGCGTATTCTGGTGAAAGGAAGAGTCTCAGAAATGTTAGACGACTTCGGCGAAGCATTGTATATTTACGAAGCTGAGGATGCACTGCAACAATCACTTAGAGAAATGGATCTTCAGAAAAGCACATTTACAATTATCCCCGAACTATCTGTTGAAACAGAACTACCCCGCCACCATTGGATGGTACAGTTTGCCGAGCCTTTGAATGACGAAAATCTGAAGAAATTGGCTGAAAAAATTGATCAAAAACTACGGAAAATCAACAGGCATTATGCGATACGACGTGAGAGTGGTTCGCTTGGTGCTCCGCTTGTTCATGAAATGTCACAAGAAAAAATTAATCGCTGGTTGAAATCCGTGAATCGTGCAGGAGCGCAGGGAAAATTGCCCAAGATTATCCGCGAGAATATCGATGTATTCCTATAGAATAGTGTTGTCTTCATTTTTGATAAATTGCTATTTGTATGCTAATCCGACAAAAAAAAATCGAATCATTCAATTATCAAATAATCTGTTAGGTTAATGCATTTTTTTAGATATCTGCCAGTGGTTCTGCTCGTTACACTTTTATTTTATGGTTGCAGTTCAAGTGAAAGCATTTCGGAAACCGACGATAGTTTTGAACGTGAATATACCACTCAGGATCATGTAGCAATAAACCGGTTGAGCCAAGCCATTCAGTATCCAACAATATCTTATGAGGATACAACCGAGATTGATTATGGTCCGTATGAAGAGTTTACCTTGTTTTTGGAAGAGAACTACCCCAATCTGCACGAAAAAGCGAATCTTACAAGAATAGGTACTTATAGTCTTTTGTTTAAATGGGAGGGTGATAATCCGTCGTTAAAACCTGCACTGTTCCTGGGGCATTATGATGTTGTGCCGGTTACAGAAAACTCGGAAGAGTTTTGGGATTATCCAGCCTTTGCCGGCGAAGTGGCTGATGGATTTGTATGGGGACGCGGTGCCTTGGATGATAAAAGCGGAATCTTGTCTGTTGTTGAAGCAGCGGAGCAGTTGATGCAGGAAGATTTTCAGCCCTCAAGAACGATCTATATTGCACTCCACCACGATGAGGAAGTAGGAGGCTTGCGAGGCGCAAAACAGGTGTCTGAATATCTTCAAAGAAACGGTGTTGAGCTTGAGTATCTGGTGGATGAAGGACCACCCGTGGCAATCGAAATCCTGGAAAATGTAGATGTACCGATTGCTCTTATCGGTGTAGCCGAAAAAGGCTCGGTAAACATAGAACTTGTTTATCGTCAGGAAGGTGGTCATTCTTCCATGCCTCCAAGAGTTTCGGTGATAAGTTCACTAAGTCGTGCAATCAACCGTATTGAACAAACTCCAATGGAAGCTCATTTCAAAGGCCTGATCGTTGAAACATTTGAGCCCTTGATCCCTTATATGAGTTTCACTGAGCGGCTGGCGTTCAACAATACATGGTTGTTTAAGCCCCGAATTATAAGAAAGCTTAGCGAAAATCCAGCTACGAATGCAGCACTCAGAACAACTGCAGCAAAAACTATTTTTGAGGCTGGATTTAAAGAAAATGTTCTGCCTGTTGAAGGAAGGGTGATTATCAACTTCAGGCTACACCCGAATGATACTATTGCAGATGTGGAGAAATATGTGCGCAATGTAATTAGAAACTCAGATATTGATATTCGAATCATGGAACGTGCGCGAAATGCATCACCGGTTTCCAGCCGGCAAGCCCGTCCGTATCAAATTCTGAAAAAAACCATTCAGGAACAGTTTCAAAGTGCCTTGGTATCCCCATCCTTGTTTGTAGCGGCGAGCGATTCGCGCCACTTTCATAATCTTACTTCCAATGTCTATCGCTTTCGTCCTATTCGTGCCACACACGATGACCGCGAAAGGGTTCACGGCATTAATGAACGTATCTCCACTGATAACTATCTTGAAATGATCGATTTTCAGAAAAAGCTGATCCAAAATGGTTCAATCAGTTTTTGATCACAAAAAAATGGGCTTTTTCATTATGCGAGGGCAAAAACCCTTTAACACATTTCAACACTCCAAAGGTTGATCAGATTAATGTTACAATATCATTCAAGTCATAAATAATCATTGGGTTCCACAAGCTTCATCTGCAGGTCTGATTCAACAAAATATCGTAGTAGCGGGGCGTGACCGGAGCCAAAGATTACAATAATACGATCTCCCGGTTCAGCAATTTGGCTTAAGCTTGAGAAAATTTTGATATTTCGTTCATGCCATTCACTGACCAATTTTGCTCCAACAAAGGTCTTGTCGTTTCCTACTGATGCGGTTTCTGCATAGAAATGTCTCTGAACAGCGAGATATTCAGGACTGTTTTTCTTTTGAAGAATTTCGCGAATGGTAGAGTTGCTGACCAAACTCTGATTTCTGTTTTCTACATATTTACTCAGCTTTTGAAATTGTTCAACAAACTCCGGTTGATGTTCTTTAGCAAAATCAAGAACGGACTGAAAGGGGAATTCACCGTCATGATCAATTGAATACACTTGTTCGTGATTGAACTCACCGGCCAGTCGAAATCCCAGTTGTTGTCGTTCATTTCTAGAAAGTGAATGAGTGCCTTCAAGATAAGCGTTGTACATGCTGTCAATCTTGGCTTTATAATCCGGTGTGGCTTCCAAAGCAATTTTGGTGGGCTGAAACTCAGATAGATTTTTTATCACTTTATTTATTTGATCTTGGTATTTGGGCTGTAGAACATCTGGGAATTTAATGTTGATCACATCCTGACCGGGATTTCCAAAATGAGAAGTGCCCAGAATCATCACTTCAATTTCTTCCTGATGATCGACCGGTACTTGAGCAAGCGTTGATTGGCGAGCCAGGAGATTGGAGAAAAGTAAAATTACGGAGAGAAAGAAAAGTCCTTTCAAGAAATCAGAAATTAATCGGTAAAGATTCATTCGATCCATACATTTTCTTAACATTTTGATGCATGAAAGAGTACGGAAAACAAGGTGTGATGTTAAAAGAATTTATCAAGCAGAATTATTTTAGTGACGAAAAGTCGATTGAAATTTTGGGAAGAGTGCTCCGGTGGTTTTTCTGTAGTCAACATAATGCTGTCCAAATCTTTCCATCAGTTTTTCTTCCTCTTTTGGAATCACAATGAAACGAAAAATGAGAAATGTTAGCGGCGCTAAAAACAGCAATACCCAATTTTCGGAGATTGTCCCTAAGGAAAAGATCAAGAGAATACCGGTTAAATAAAGAGGATGACGAATGTATTTATAAGGACCCGAAGTAACAAGTTGATGATTCTGTTTGGTTAAAACTGTTTCAGAAATGTTTAAACCAATATTTTTGAATAGCCAAAAGCTTAAAAATGGACAAACCATCGCAGCAAGTATACCTATCCAGCGAATCCAGGATGGAACAGTCAAAAACGACCAGTCAACAAAATCGGGATAAAAAGGATAGGATAGAAGGAAGAAGAGAACCGTACTTCCCAGCAACACTCGGGCAAGAAGAATCAGCAAACCTTCCCTGTTTCTGTGAATGGTCTCTCCCTGAAGACGAGCTTTCCGGCGGTAATAGGCAGAAATGATGAGAGTCGTGAATAAAACGATCAGATAGATCAGCCGGATTATAGTTTCAGTATTCATCCAAAGAAATTTTAGGTTTTCCCTCTGTTTTAATTTTTCTGGTCAGGGAACAGACTGGTATGTTTGTTTGCCGAAGCAATATCTTGCAATAGAGAGCTAAGTTTTTGTAGTTCAACAAATCCTGAGATATGAAACATGTATTCTCCCTCCGGTGACAGAAAAACAAGAGCCGGTACATTCAGTTGTTGTGCCAACCGTAGTGGCGTAAATCTCTGATTCTTAAATTGATAGTCTGCTTCGTGATCATCCCTATTCAACCGAGTCCAGACAAACTGATTTGAAAGATCTTCTGATAGATTAGGATACACTTCTTTCTCCATTTTTTTACACCAGCCGCACCACGGCGCCCATACATCAACCAGAATAAATTGCTGATTTTTTTCCGCAAGCTGAATGGCTTCTTCGAACGGATGCCAATCAATGGAATCTGTTTGAGCTGATAATTGGGGAGTGGATAGAGTCATCACCCAAATGATGATAGCCATCAAACCACTGCCAAGTCTGAATATTTGTTTAAAGGATTTCATCTACCTGAGATTTAAACGTGCACCTAATGAAAAAGCCCGCCCCACAATAGGTCCCCATGTATAAATCGTATCAAAATCGGGACCGAATGGATTTCTGGCATCTACCAATGGACTTCCCTGGGTATAATCAAAAATGTTTTCCGCTGAAATATATACTTCAAAGCCGATTCCATTATCACTGTTCACATCACTAAACTCTTTTGTGATTTTCAAATCATGTGTAGAATAGGCGGGTGACCATGGATCTCGTCCAAAATTTTCAGTATAACTGTTCGGCATTCGTTTTGGCCCGACGAGATTGCTGTTGTAACCCAATGACAAATCAAGCGAACGAATATCATACGTCGCACCAAATGTACCCGTGTATTCAGGCGCATATGTCAACGCCCGCTTTTGGCCATTTTCATCGGTATACACATCCATGATGGTGATGCTCGCGTTGTAGCTGAATGGAATCGCTGTAAAGTTTTGATCGACATCAACAGAAAAGCCTCGAGTTACAGAAAACCCATCCAGGTTTTCGTAGACGATTAGATTTGGATCCTGGTCGTAATCGGGAATAATCTTGTTGGAAAAATGTGTGTAAAATCCATCCAGGCTGACCGTCATCGGGTTGGTACCAAACGGAATAATCTGTTCAAAACTCGCCGTAATGCTTTTTGATCTCTCAGGGTCGAGATTTTCATTAAATACAACATCCCGCGATCCGGTCAGTGCAGCGTGATCTTCTGTAAAGACATTCACCACCCGAAATCCGGTGCCGGCGCTTGCTCGAAACGTAGTCAGATCGGTTGGGCTGAATTTTGTGGATAATCGGGGTGCGGTTACATACCCGTGTTCAGAATGGTGGTCGATTCGGAGTCCCCCGAGAAATGTAAAATTACTGACAGTTAATTCACCTTGCGAGAAGATTCCCGGAATCCACCGGCGGTCGAGGCCATCGGAGGTAGCGGGCGTATTGTCGTTGTAGGTTTCATATCGAAGAGTTGCTCCGGATAAAAGTTTGAAATGATTTCCGATAGATTGATCCCATGTAGCCTGACCAAATATGATTCCCTGTTGTGCATCGTACCAATCCGTTCCATAATAACTGTCCTGATCGTGATACGTCACAGCTCCGCTGAATTTGAGCTGCTCATTCAACCCGGCGGGCCGGAAATCGGTCATCAATTCAAAACGATTGGTGTAGATTGATTCACCGTAGATTTGGTCTGATCCCCGAAGATCATCCGAAAATTCTTGAAGACCTCCTGTTCGATTTTCACTGTAAAGCTTTGTGGCAACATTCAGACGCTGTTCCATATTCTCACCAAGCAATGTGCCTTTCCCGAAAAGAGACACTCTGGACTGCTTTACGAGATCATTGAAATCATCGCCGTTTTTATCAAAATAATTTTCCAAACGGACAACATTCCCGCTCAAAAATCCTTCAAATCGACCTATTTTTGGAGAATAAGCCAGATTCACATTTCCCTCTTCTGTACTCTTGCCATAAACATCTGCTGAAAAAGTAGGAGTGGTAGCGGGATTTTTGGTGATGATATTGACCACTCCACCCAACGCCTGAGTTCCGTACAACGTCGATTGCGGTCCTTTAATCACTTCCACCTGGTCGATGATTGACGGGCTGATTCCGTTTAATCCATACACTGAAGCCAATGCTCCCATAATCGGCATTCCGTCGATCAGTACAGCAGTGTTGGGCCCTTCCACTCCATTGATACGAATAGCATTGGTTCCGCAAACACCGCAATTTAATTGTGTAGAAAGTCCGTTCACGCTGCTGATCAAATCCATAATATTCGCGCTAATTTTACCTTGCTGAAGCTGCTCGGATTTTACCACGCTGACTTTGACAGGAGAATCTTTTACGTAGGTTTTTCGCATGGTTCCGGTTACAACAACCTGGTCGAGCTCAAGTGTAGATTCTTCCAGTTCGATATCCAGTCTCAAAGTTTTACCCGCTTGAACTTCAACGGTTTGAGAATATTTTTTAAATCCAACCGAAGACACCTCCAATGTGTACGAACCGATTGGAATATTTCCGATATGATAAAAACCGTTGGCATCAGTAGAAGTGCCTTTTTGCAATTCGCGAATTCCTATATTCACTCCAATAACAGCTTCACCTTTCGATAAAACCGTTCCTTTAATTTGTCCGGTTTGATTTTGAGCGAATGCCAGATAAGGAAGAAACAATAAAAGGACGAGCAAAAAATGTATCTCTTTCATATTTAAAATATTTATTTAGTCTTGACTAAAAATTAGTTTATCTAAAGAAATATGTCAAGTGGAGAATTTGAAAGAAGTGATAAAAACATCGGATGAGTGACCAAGCTTTGGGTTTAGTATTTATCAATTACACTCATCCGATGAATGTATTGACTCACTCAAAATCCATGCGCTGAATACGAATTGCATTTAATACAGCAAGAAGGGCAACACCCACATCGGCGAAAACGGCTTCCCAAAGAGTTGCTATTCCGATGGCACCCATAAAAAGGACGAGCCCTTTTACACCCATCGCCAAACCGATATTCTGCCAAACGATGTTTCTGGTTTTTTGTGCGATTTGGATGGCCGTTGCAATTTTTGAAGGTTGATCGGTTTGGATCACAACATCGGCGGTTTCGATGGCAGCATCACTGCCCATCGCTCCCATAGCAATTCCAATATCACTCAATGCCAGAACCGGAGCGTCGTTGATTCCATCTCCCACAAATGCAGTTGTCCCTTCATGCTGTCTCTTAATTTCTTCCAGTTTCTCAGCTTTTTCTTCCGGTAAGAGTTCGCCAAACACCTGATCGATTTTTAGTTGATTCCCGATTCTATCTGCTTCTGACTTGAGATCACCGCTCAGCATAAACGTTCTCTCAACACCTAAATCCCGAATTTTTTGTATGGCTTGAGCCGAATCATCCTTTACCTTATCAGAAATGCTTAACAGCCCGGCGTGTTTTCCATCAACAGCCACGTGAATTAATGTTTCGTCGGAACCATTTGAATATCCATTCAGATCGATATTTTCACGGTCCATCAGTTTTTTGTTTCCAATGAGAATCTTGGAATCATTCACAATGGCTTGGATACCATGACCCGGAATTTCGGATTGTTCAGATACTTTCAATGACGATCCATTTCGGTGTTTTGTAAACTTCGTGATCGCTTTTGCGATCGGATGGGTTGAATTCTTCTCAGCGGCATGGAGGTAGGAGTAGAGCTGTTTTTCATCATACCCGAAGTTCTGAACATCCTGAACGGCGAAAACACCTTTGGTCAGAGTTCCGGTTTTATCAAACACAACCGTTTTTACTGATTTGAGTGCATCGAGGTAGTTCGATCCTTTTACCAAAATTCCATTTCGCGAAGCCGCACCAATTCCGCCGAAATATCCGAGAGGAATGGAGATGACAAGAGCACACGGACAGGAGATCACAAGAAATACGAGTCCGCGATAAAACCACTCCTCAAATATGTAATTATTTACAAAAAACCAGGGAGTGAGAACTAACAATGTGGCCAGTAGAACTACTATTGGCGTGTAAATACGCGCAAAAGAACGGATAAACTGCTCCGTTTTTGATTTCCGCGAAGCTGCATCCTGAACCATCTTTAAAATGCGGGTGATGGAGTTGTTCTCGTACGTACTGGTCACCTCAATCTCAATCAATTGGTCCTGGTTGATAAAACCAGACAGAACTTTTTCATCCTTTTCAAAATGTCTTGGCTTGCTCTCTCCGGTAATGGCGGATGTATCAAAAGCGGCGCGTTCGGTCAAGAGATTTCCATCCAACGGAATGCGCTCACCCGGTTTTACCTGGATGATATCACCTATGTTTACATCTTTCGGATGAAGGATTTCTAAGGAATTTCCACGCTTTACTGTTGCTGTATTCGGACGAAGATCAAGCAGTGCTTTTACATTTCCCCGCGCTTTTTGAACGGCCTGGTGCTGGAACGCTTCCCCCACGGAATAGAACAACATCACAGCAACTCCTTCGGGATATTCACCAATTAAGAATGCTCCAATCGTGGCAATTCCCATCAAAAAGAACTCTGTAAAGAGGTCTCCTTTACTGAGTTGTTGGTAGCCCTGTTTCAAAACCGGGAGACCGACCGGCAGATAGGCGATGCCGTACCATACGATTCGAACCGGCTCGAAAAACCAACTCGGTTGAATAAATGCATCTAAAATCAGCCCGATACTAAGCATTAAAAAACTAACGATCGGCTGCCAATATTTTTGAATAAAGGAGCTTTGTTTTTCCTGAGATGAATGACTCTCTACAACATCCCCGGAGCAACAATCCTGAACTTTATTCTGAGGCTGTGGTGAGCAGCAGTCGTCGTGGGTATGAGTTTGTGCTTCCATAAATGATTCTTTGCTTCTATCCATACATCAACCCAAAATTAGCCAGTAAAGAGATGCAACAATATTGCAAAGAAGAGTTCGCAAGCAGTAACCTTTGAATTAAGTTACGTTTGCATGATTCACAATTCAGGAGTGGTCAGTAGAGATGTTTTTAGGAATGACTTTTCTCTTGTTCCCTTGGATATTACTCTTCGCGAAGCATATTCTCGAGTCCGCCATCACCTGTTTGTTTTCTTGGACGAGAGGGTCGTGGTCTGTCATTTGTGGTTCTATGGCTTGAAAACATTTCTTTCTCTTCATTTTCTTCGTCATCAAGCTCGTCCATCTTGCGTTCAAGTATCTCGTACATCAGTTTGGACCGAAACGCTTTGGCTTTTTCAAGATCTTTCTTTTTAACGGTCAGTTTCAGTTGATTCCCTTCCAATTGAAAGGGGTTGTCCAAATCGGGAATTCGGTTGAAGGTTAGCTCAAATTTTCCTGAAAACCACTTCTTCTCAACCTCAATTGAATCGATAATTCGCAAAGGAATCCGGCATGATTTTACGCCTGAATCGAGGAATCCAAGTGTTGTGTCTTTTACCTGATATTCAAATTCCAGCGTCTGATCAACAATGCGCAAAAGCCCGCTAATCTCGGCCAGTCCCAAGTAAATCTCTTTTTGTTTGAAAGGGAGTATCATTATGGTTGAGTTGAAGTTACTTTGATACAGAATTCAAATTAAGAGAAATGAATAGGATTGCAAAGGGTTTTATATGAAAAGGAAAAACCCAAAAATGAAATGGGAAAGCTGAGACGAAAATCGGTCTTAGAAGTAAGACCGAATAATTTATTCAGGATACCATCAGTAAAAAATCGATATTCAAGAATCACTACTGGCAAATACAGGTTCATTTTCTCTTCTGATGTTCAACCGGGAATCTTCATAAGGGTTCATTGTAAGACTCATTTGAATGTGTCCGGTGCTTCCATCCGCATTCCTGAAGTCAGGATCATTCCCTTCGAAATCTGAAACTCCTGTAATAGTGATCGTTGAATCAGTGACATTCTCAGAAATCACAAACTCGAAAGAACTTTCAGGATTGTATTGACTAAGGTCGCTTAATTGGATATCCCGAGTAGATCCGTCTTCAGCGATAAAATTGTTGAAATGTCCATTCCCTCCGCCCTTACTGTGAGGTAAAACCGCTTTGGCAGATGCGTTATAATAGAGATCGATGAGTTCAAATTGAAGTTGATCTAATGCATGTTGCCGCTCAGTCGATTCAATTAGATTTTGTTTGCTTGAAGACCAACTGACGGAAGAATAAAGTCCATAACCAATCGCGATCAGCACAATTCCCATACCCAGATGCCAGGCTGCAGGCTTCAGTTGGCGGCTTGAAGTTTCTGATTTTTTATAGCCGAAGAGAATCAACGTTGGCGCAATTACAAAGATGATAGTAACGCCCGTTAATCCCAGAAGTAAGGCGGAACTGAACCCTTCCATTCCCATATCGCCGCCAAATTGATTAATGGCATTTCGAGTGGCATATTCGATCAGAATAAAAGATGGATCGGCCAGTACATATCCCATTTTTTGGACAGCAGGTGTTAAAGCTCCAAAAGCGTGTGGAAACAGGATTAAAAGTAAAATGGCACCGGAAATAGCACATGCAATCGCCCAGTTAACAATTGTTTTAGTTCTCTCTTTCATAGTCAATTCCAGTTGGAGTTACGGTTGCGATGGCTTGGTATTTTCCGGTTTGGTTGCTCACATTTACAAACTCAGGGTTTTCTCCCTTTCCGATTTTTGCACTTGCCGTAATCACTACTTCGTCAGGAGATAGGATTTCATATTTAAAGACAATATCTCGATCTACATTTTCAGGAAAATCCACTGTTCCATCCGCTTGCAGGCGATCGCCCATCACTTCTCGGAACGATGAAGCGATCGTTGCATTATCTTGCTCAGGCTGAGCGTAGTAGTGCTTAAACGTATCAAATAAAGCTTTTTGAGTATAAATTTTTGATATTCCTTCGTCGATGCTTGAGCGAGTTTTAATTAGGTTTTGCTCCATAAAATGACTTCGATCATAAACCACATAGGCAGCAAAAGATTGAACCAGTATCAACGCTGCAATTAAGATTCGTATGGTGATCTTTTGAACCGGTCTTTCTAACGTTTGAATCAGTTTCCTATCTAAAATGATGAGATAAACTACGCCCACAAATATAGCGGTAAGAAATCCGGCCCAGATATTACCTGTAAAGAAAGAGACCGCGGCGGTTGCTGCAATGCCCAAGACCCCTGCTATGATGTACCTCGTTTCTCCTTTCATGCACTCTTGGTTGATTGATAATTGTAGATCTAATTACACAAATAGATCGAAAAGACCAAAAATTGAGGATTAGAGTTCTTTGAGGCAAGAAAGGAAGCCCACCATCGAAAGTCGAAAGAAGGAAAGAGCTCTGACGATTAAGCTCAACGTTTTCTAAAATAAGAAAGCCACCCTTTAGACCTCGGGGTGGCTTTTTTAGTATCATTAAGATCTACTGAATGCAATAATTTACTCTGATTACCATCCGGGAGAGATTTGAAAGCCAAAGTATCCATTTTTGTCTGGCCGCTGAAAGGGTACTGCGTAGTAAAATTCAGTAATCAGGTATCCAAGAATATTCACTCTTAAACTCAATCCTGTACTGAAAACCGGAATATTGTCCTCTGTCGCTTCCCTGGTCCATCGCAAATCCGGATTTGTTGATTCTGTCCATGCAACACCTCCATCAAAGAAAGCAGACAGCGTTGTGGGGATGTAACTAGTTTCAAATAAACCAAGATCTTCAGTACCTAAAACGGGCAAGCGCAGTTCTACGTTGGCAAGAGCTAACCGGCTCCCAAATAAGCGATTAAATTCCGGGCATGAGTCCCCGGTGGAGTTACTGCATTCTGCGGCAGTAAAGGAGCCAATTCCATAACCGCGAACCAATCGTTCATTTCCAAGAAAGATAGGGCTAAGTCGCTGATCACCCGCATCCTGGGCATATCTGGCATAGTGCATGGCCCGGAATCCCACGGTAATCGGGTTTAGGAAAAAGTACTTCCTGTAATCGGCAATGGCTGTTACGTATTGCAATGAACCAAATGTGGGCTCGGCCTCAAAGCGCATTCGTTTACCTGAAATGGGACCGGTTAGAGCTGTGATTGAATTATCTTCTACATAAGCTGCCGAAGTAGAATATAAATTCAGCGGACTGGGTTCGTCAATCTGTGAGTCCAGTACTTCTCTCTTAAAAACGGTGCCGATCGGGGAGTAGTAAAACTGTTCCCTGCTGTACTGATACCAGTAGTGACTCCAACCACCCGAAAATTCAAGCCGCTGAGTTTGTGTAAGCGGGTAAATTGCAAGTGCCGAAATTCGTTCTCTGAACGTCCGGCGGTTTTGTCGGATCACAGACGTAGGAGCTACAACCGTTTCACCATCCACAGTAGTGGTATCATTTCGGCTGATTCCTGTTCGGCCGCTTCGGTAGGTTTGATGCGTAATGGATCCACCCCAAATCAGGCGATTATCTCGGTTTAGATAGGCAACCTGTCCGGCAGTATCTTTTAGTTTACCCTGAACCCGAAGGCTGGTAATCAGCTGATGTTGATTCAACATATCACTAAAACTCATTGTAACACCACCGGCAACGCCAACTCCGAATTGGTTGGAAACGCCGGCTCCCGCACCACCACTGATATTATCCAGAATAAGTGTTGGTGTATAATCCGAGAGTCCGAATGAGGTATCGTTCGGCAGATCTTCCATCGGGTTATTCAGGTAGGAGCGAACGAATTGATTATCACCCAATCCCGCTCCCGGCAATAGATATGAATCTGCAAACAAGGGTTCGCTCACCACCTGTTCACCATATTTTTTCTCTTCACCGATTTGATAGACACTGTATTTTGCATCAGCAAAAACAGTGGCCATCAATTCGCCGGTTTCGGCCGCCACGGTTATCACAGGCGAATATTTACTGATCCCTGAAACTCCGGTACTTACATTGGTAACCTGATATCGAGCGCCCGTTGCAAACGAGTAGCGGTAAATATCGCTGAATCCCTGATAATCGGATACATAGTAGATCGAATTTCCGTCGACACTGTATTGAGGGTTGATATGTTTTGCGTCTTCAAACGCCGGGAGGAGATCAATATCACCCGTTTCAACATCCATTTCGGCGATCTTCATCTTACCGAATTCAAGATTTTCAAGATTGGTTTCTGATCCGCGATCTGAGATAAATGCAAGTTTTTCGCCATTCGGAGACCATGTGGGTTGAAGGTCGGAGTGGCGGTCTTGTGTTAAATTACGGAGCGAATCAGTTTCAAGATTATACATGTATAAGTCTGAGTAGCCGCCGTCGGCTCCCGAAAATGCAATTTTATTTCCATCGGGAGACCATGCCGGAGTGGTAATCGCATCGACGTCTCCAAAACTGAGCCTCTCTTCTACATCTCCATCACTTACATCGATAATCGCAATTTGATTATCTCCTTCAGCAAAAACCACGGCTGCAAATCGTTCACTATCGGGTGACCAGCTTCCGGCAGATTCAATAAATCGAAGAGCACTCAGGTGTGGATCAGAAATGGTGGAGGTAAGTTCACGGATAATTTCTCCCGTTTCAGCATCCGCCAAAAACAGGTCCAGAGAGAACATATTTTTTTCTGATATGAATACAACATATTCACCATTTGGACTCAATGCTGGAGACACATTCATCTCCCCGGTATCATTTTTTTCGCCGAGAATCAGTTCACCGACATCAGCTGGGTTGGTTCGTGTTTCAATATCATCAGCATATTTTTCGCGGATAGATTCCTGCCATAACGTAGAAAGCGAATCTTTTGGTAATCCGAGCACTTCTTCAAACCCACTATCCAGTCCCTCTTGGGCTGATGTGGTATAGAGATCAATGACGGAATCATCACCCCAAATTCCGGCAATAAAGGACCAAAGTGAATGGCCATATCGATATGGAAAATATTCCTGCGAGTTTGATAGATCTTCAATTGAGGGCAGGTCGTCATCCTGGAGAGCATCTCTCAGCCACATGGCTGTGTGGGTACTTTCAGGTCCTAATGACAGATATTCAGCCATTCCCTCGATAAACCAGAGCGGGAGTTTACTTGTAGCCCGAATGCCTCCGATTTTATCTTGCCGGGCAATATCATATTGAAAAGCGTGTACAAGCTCGTGGCCTAATACATGATTAGTACTACTGTTGGCCTCTGCAAACGGCATAATCACGCGGTTTCGTAATCCCTCGGTAACACCACCGGTTCCCACACCAACCCTTGGCACAACATCGTTCTGCTGGAAATCCGCATGATTGGCATAAATAATCATGGGGTTAGCTTGGGTAAATTCATGATTTAGAGTAGCTGAGTGCCGCTGGTACCATCGTTCAGATAGTTTCCCAAAATCTTTTATGGCTTCAGCTTCTTTTGGATAGTGATAAATATCGAAATGATCGGTATGCAGAATCTGGAAATCAAAGTCTTCATACTGAACTTTGTATCTGCCAAAATACTGTGCATCAACCTGAAAAGGTATAAGAATGAAAATGATTGCAAGTCCTGCCAGAAAAAACTTTCTGTTAAACATCAATAAATAGTCTAAAATTAAATTTCTCTCGGTTAAATTTTCTGCTCTTTAAATAAATCGTACTTCCTATGTAGTAGTTAAATGAAATTTGGGAGGGCTATGTTCCTATTTTATTGAACTTATGGATAAGTTTATGGAGGTTGGAAGAGAGTAAGGAGAGAGAAAAGCGAAAAATTCACTAGGCGGACGTCTTAACGTGAATGCCCGAAGGTGGGGAAATGTAGTGAAACGAGGATGTGGTAATCTCAGAAATAAAATTCAATTGAGTTCATCTCTATGAAGGTAGATCACCACGTCCCAGCAGCGGAGATTTGAATAAACGAAAGTAAAATGAATTCATTTTTTTGAGCCCTTAAAGCTCTCAGAATTCAGAACTCGACAACTATTTTTTACTTCTGAGCATCATCTCCTGGATTACACGATCCAGTGGAATCTCTTTTTCAACCAACAGAACGAGCATGTGATAGATAAGGTCGGCCGTTTCGCCAATCAGTTCGGAATCTTTTTTGTTTTTTGCGGCGATAATAGTCTCTACCGCTTCTTCACCTAATTTTTGAGCAATTTTGTCGATCCCTTTTTTAAACAATTTTGTAGAATAAGATCCCTTTGGTTTCTCAATTCGTCTGCTGACAAGCAATCGTTCAAGATCATAGAGAAACTCAATTTCTTCTTTGGTAGCCATATCTGGTGTTTAGTTTTTTATAATTCGTACGCTAATTCCTTGTTCTGCCATGCGTGCTTTGAGATCCGATATTTCGATCTCTCTGAAGTGGAAAATGCTGGCCGCTAAAACGGCATCTGCATTGCCAATTAAAACGGCATCAGAGCAGTGTTGAATAGTGCCGGCCCCACCACTGGCAATGATGGGAATTGAGAGGCGTTTGTTTGCCTCTTTCAATAATTCAAGGTCAAAACCTGATTTTGTGCCATCACGATCCATACTGGTTAGCAGAATTTCTCCTGCTCCAAGTTGTTCGGTTTTTTCCATCCAGTCAAGTGCATTCAAGCCCGTGGGTTCTGAACCGCCTTTCACAAACACTTCCCAGGATTTGCCGTCTGATCGTTTTTTAGCATCAACCGCAGCAACAATTGCCTGAAAACCGAACTCATCGGATGCGCGGGTAATTAACTCCGGATCGCGAACTATGGCACTGTTTAACGACACTTTATCCGCACCGGCTTTTAAAATCTCTTCGATCTCCTCAACCGACTTAATCCCTCCGCCAACTGTAAACGGAATATTGATGTGCGATGCGATATCCTTCACCAATTTTACGAGAGTTTTTCTTTTTTCCTTCGTGGCGGTGATGTCGAGAAAAACCAGTTCGTCTGCTCCTTCTTCGGTGTACCGCTGAGCAAGTTCAACCGGGTCGCCGGCATCCCGGAGGCCGACAAAATTCACCCCTTTCACGGTTCTTCCGTTCTTAATGTCGAGGCACGGTATGATTCGTCTTGTTAGCATAAAACAGCAGGGGTGAAGATAACAGATATTTTGATTGAAAAGAATGTTTTCTGAGGATTCCGGGGTGGAGATAAAGATTTATTAATTATTACCGGATGTCAGTCATTTCGGGGGAGCTTGTGAACGCGGCAATCCGCGAACGGTACCAAGTCCTCAACCAAATAACGATCCATTTTGAAACCTGCTCTTCTGTAAAAAGTTAATAGGTGTTCCTTCAGAATCACGTGTATCAAAAACAGAACTCATCATAAAATGAAAATAATCATTCTTGGGATGAAGACGTTATCTCAAATAATTTAAATGAACCATCAAAATGAAAATTAACAAACTACTGATTTTGACTCTGTTCACATTTTTGTTAGCAATGCTTTTTGTGACCTGTCAATCGGATGTAACCGGACCGAGTGGAGCAAATGGAGAATTGCCGAGAGAGCTCACTTCATCAGAAAAACAGCTTGTGGAAGCCGATCAATCTTTCAGCTATGATGTTTTCCGGCATACAGTTTCGTATGATAAAGAGGAAGAGAACTTGTTTATCTCTCCATTAAGCATTTCCACAGTCCTGGCGATGACCTTAAATGGTGCAGAAGGTGAAACACTCGAGCAAATGAAAGAAACTCTGCACCTGAGCGGAATGGATATCGAAGAGATAAACCAGGCTTTTCAATCGCTGATTGAGCTATTGGTTTCGGTTGATCCCAAAGTGAAGATGCAGATTGCCAATTCGGTTTGGCATGAGAATTCTCTTCCTGTAAAGGATGACTTTCTGCAACGTTTGGAGGAGTTTTATGATGCCGAGGTTGCCGGATTGAATTTTCAGGATCCGAAATCCGTGAATACGATCAATAGTTGGGTAGATGAAAATACAGAGGGAAAAATTGAGAAAATTATTGATGAGATTCCCAATGAGATGGTGATGTACCTTATCAATGCTATCTATTTTAAAGGAGACTGGCTCAGAAAGTTTGATAAAGATGATACGCGAAAAGCAGATTTCCATCTCGAAAACGGGGAAACCGTTCAGGTTGATATGATGAGTCAAAAAGAGAAGTTTGCCGCTTATTTTTCTGATGATGTTCAAATGATTGAACTGCCTTATGGAGACAGCCTCTTTACGATGAGCGTTCTGATGCCTGGAGATCCCCAAATGCCCCTTGACCAATTTATTGGTGAGAAGTTGAGTCATGAAAATCTGTCTAGATGGAGATCAAACCTTCATGTTGCAGAGGTTCCACTGGAGCTTCCCAAATTTGAGATGGAGTACGAGATCAAATACAACGACATTTTGAAATCGATGGGCATGGAGTTGGCGTTTGATAAAGAACTGGCTGATCTGTCCGGCATTGCGGATGTTTCACCACTCAATCTTTACATCAGTGAAGTAAAGCATAAAACGTTCGTAAGCGTAGATGAAGAGGGAACGGAAGCAGCTGCTGTAACCTCAGTGGGAGTCGCGCAGACATCTCTGCCACCCTCCATGATTGTGAATCGGCCCTTTGTTTTTATCATTCACGAGCGAGAAAGTGGCACAAATATGTTTATGGGTAAAGTGAAAGATCCATCTACTCTTTGAGTTGAAAATTCCTCCTTTAAAGGGGGCGCAGGGGGATGATTCAGTGAATTTGCTCCTCTTCGTACATACTGCAAGCCACTCCAGTTCTTTATTTAAACCAAGTATAAACTGATGCTTAGAGTATGATATATAAAGAAAATTGACGTTACTACACATGTAATGTTGAACAAAATGGAGGAATCCTTATGGATACACCAACGAATTGTCCAAAATGTGGCGCAACGGCTATTGACGTTTGTCAAATTGCAGAGACTGAGCAAAAAGACGAATGTGTACGTGACTAAATCAAGATTAATTTAAACAATAAAAGCCGTCCTACTTGAGGGCGGCTTTTTTTATTTTAGGTCTATTTGAGGGCGATCAGGAATTCATTTGAGACAACTTATCAAGAGCAATTTTCCCTTCATAGTACGCTTTTCCAACAACAACTCCGGAGAGATTAAGTTTTCGTAAATCTTCAAGATCTTTGATTTTGGAAACCCCTCCTGATGCAATCCAATTCAGTTTTGGAAACTTGTTTTGCAGATTTTTGTACATCTCAACATTGGGGCCGCTCAGCATCCCATCTCTGGCAATATCCGTGCTGAGAACGGTTTGGAGTCCGGCATCCAGCATTGGTTTTAAAAACTCAGCGATAGATTGATCCGATGTTTCGAGCCAGCCTCCGTAGGCCATTTTTCCGTCTTTAAGATCCAGGCCAAGAATCATCTGTTCGGGATGATTTTTAATTGCCTTAAGCCATTCATTAGGTTTTTTCACTGTCATCGATGAACAGATGATGCCACTTAATCCGGCATCCAAAAGACGTTCGATGTCAGTCTGAGATCGAACACCACCGCCGGTTTGTACGGACAGGCCTGTTTTTTCAATGATTTCTTTGATGATCGGCAGGTTTTCAAATTCACCACTTTTTGCGCCATTCAGATCCACTACATGAATGTGAGAAAATCCGGCTTTCTTGAATTTCGAGGCTTCTTCGACGGGGTTGTCATTATAGACTGTTTTTTTCTGATAATCTCCTTTCTGAAGGCGTACAACCTGACCGTCAAGCAGATCAATAGCGGGAATAATTTTCATACTTTTCTAAAATTTTTTCAGAAAATAAGGGTACTAAAAGTGAAAAGCAGATTTTAAAAGTCGTTGTTAGTCAAATGAACAAAGTGAGTGTAGCATAGCAATCTCCGAATTTTAGTACGATTAAAAACTTTCGATGAAAGGAGATCGCCACGCCCTAAAAAACAGGGCTCGCGATGACGAAATGATTAATTCCTACACGCAGGACAAATCCCATTAATCACAAAATCTCCCGAAACGGGTTGATAATCATCCGGGAGGGAAATGCTTGGAACGGATCGATCGGGGAAGCAGAATGTTTTCTTGCAGGAGTTGCAGTAGAAGTGAACGTGAATATCTTCAGGATAGGCGCAACTGCAATCATCAGCACAAAGCGCGTATTTGGCGCTGCCGCTCAAGTCGTGAATTTCGTGGACGAGGCCTTTATCCTCAAATGTTTTTAGTGTTCGGTAAAGAGTCGTCCGATCTGATTTTGAGAAATGATGCTCCACATCGGCCAAGTTTACTGCCTCATCTTTCTCCACCAGATACTCTAAAACCAGCAACCGCATCGCTGTCGGTTTGATGTTGCGGCTTTCCAGCTTCTCAACGAGAGTGCTATTTTTTGTGGCTTGCTCCATAAATGTAAAGTTACAACTCTTTAGGGAGAAAAAAATTACTTGCCTGTAAGGTTTTAACCACAGAGGTACAGAGAATCACGAAGAGTAAAACGTGGTGACCGTTGTGAATTCTTCGTGCCGTTGTGGTTACAAGGGCATCGTGGAGTCAGAGATGTAAAATATGGATATGTGCATACACCAATCCACATTTCCTACTCCTCAAACCACAATCCACTAAAATCATTAGCAATTCAGCGGATTAGTCCCTTAATTATTTACAAAATAAAATTCAGAATTAATTTCATCATCATGCTTCGTAAGCGTCTGTTTGTTCTTGTTTTACTATTTTCGATTCCCGCTCTTCTATTCGCTCAAAATCAGCCCTTTTCACGGATGGATGTTTTTGACCTGCAATGGGTTCAGGATCCTCAAATCTCACCTGATGGCAACCAAATCGTATATGTTCGCCGCGGGATGGATATCATGAAAGACCGAAGAACGGCAAGTCTGTGGATCATTAATGCAGACGGAAGCGGCCATCACAAATTAACGAGCCGAACGGAAAGCGAATCGAGTCCGGCATGGTCGCCCAGCGGAGACCGGATTGCGTTTACCAGTTCTGAGGAAGATCATGGTTCTGAGCTCTTTATCTATTGGGTGGATTCC
>CAYRDO010000041.1:0-6311 GCA_964422985.1 uncultured Rhodohalobacter sp.
CTCTCAGTTTTGATGAATTTTAGTTTTTGTCGTGAAAGAGAGGGGTTCCGGTAAACATGTCCTCATAGAGAGCTTCACCATCAGGAAAATCTGATACTTCAGCGAAATCTATTGCCTCAAGAACTTCGTCTTCAATTCCATTTTGGATATCATCAATTTTATCTTCTTTCACAATTCCCTCATCCAGGAGGTATGATTTCATCCGTTCAATTGGATCTATTTTTTGATACTCTTCAAGCTCTTCTTTCGATCTGTACTTACCGGGATCCGACATGGAGTGTCCGCGATATCGGTAGGTTCTGATCTCTACAAAATATGGAAGTCCTTCATTTCGAACATCTTCGGCTATCTCTTTCATATTTTCATACACAGTAAATGCATCCATTCCGTTAAATACAGCACTTTTCATTCCGTAGCCTTTTGCACGTTCGTGAATCTCACCAACGGTGTGCCGCCTCGTCGCGGTACCCATGGAGTACCCATTATTCTCAACTACATAAATACAAGGAAGCTTCCATAGTTGACTCATATTGAGAGTCTCATGAAGGGAACCCTGATCCACTGCACCATCACCTAAAAAGCAGGCAGTAACTCTATCGTTTTCTTTATACTTATTAGCAAAAGCTATTCCACCTCCGATTGGAATGTGGCCACCTACAATTCCGTAACCGCCCCAAAAATGATTTTCGGCTTTAGCAAAATGCATCGATCCGCCCTTTCCTTTTGAGCACCCCGTTGACTTACCAAATAGTTCCGCCATTCCTTCTTTTGCAGAGATGCCGCGAACAAGTCCCCAGCCGTGATCTCGATAAGCAGTAATAATATCATCATCGTCGTTCAGGGCAAACACTGTTCCCGTCGAAACCGCTTCCTGTCCGATATATAAATGAAGAAATCCACCAAACTTGCCCTTCTGATACATCTGCATCGCTCTCTCTTCAAACCGACGCTGTAGATACATCAATTCGAACATTTTTACGACATCGTCATCAGATAGGCCCAAATCATCATGTTTTTTTTCCGTGACATCCGGCAGATCTACTGACTTGTCTATTTTACCGTTATTACTATTTTTCAGGCCTATTGGCGCAAAAATAGCTTCTTGTTTTTTCTTCGCCATAACGTTCGCTAAAATGTCCTGTTGTAATTTTCGATTAGTTTCAAAATATACCCAAAATTTCAGAATTTTACAGACTTACAGGTACAGGTTTTTACAAATTCTGACCTTCTATCCACTCTTTTGCGGCTTTAAAAGCTTCTGATGTTTTTTCAGGAAATCGTCCCCCGGCTGTAGCGAGATTGGGTTGACCGCCACCGCCGCCGCCTACGGTTCTGCCTAAAACAGACACCAATTCGCCGGCTTTCATTCCCTTACTGACCAAATCATCCGTGATTGCAGCCAGAAGATAAACTTTATTTTCTTCTTCGTTGACTGTTGCCAACACGATTACACTTTGTTCGTCTTGCTTGTTTAATGCATCATAGCCAGACTGTTTCAATCGATCCATGGATCCTCCATCTAACCGACCTGTAAACAGTTTGATTCCATCAACATCTTGTCCGTTCTCGAGTATCTCATCAAGTTTACCGGACGCTTTTTGATGCTGAAGTTTTTTGAGTTCTTTTTCTAAGTTTTTTTTCTGATTCAGAAGTTCCTGAACACTTTGTTTTGGATCGGTTTGATCTCCAAGAAGTCCTTTCAGACTTTCAAGTAGTGAATGCTCTTCGCGGAGAAGTTTGTCTGCACTTCGTCCAACAACCGCCTCCACCCTTCGAATTCCCGCAGCTACGGATGTTTCATTCGTAAACCGGAAATAGCCGATTTTTCCTGTAGAATCCACATGAGTTCCGCCACACAATTCTACCGAGTAATTAGGATCAAAGGTAATCACACGAACTTCCTCGCCATACTTTTCGCCAAAAAGCATCATCGCACCGCGTTTCTTAGCCTCCTCAATAGGTACAGACCGTTCTTCCTGAAGCGGAATATTTTCCTGGATTTTTTGATTGATCCGCTCCTCAATAGCATTTAACTCATCTTTTGTGACGGCTTCAAAATGAGAAAAGTCAAAACGCAGTCGATTGGGCTCAACCAAAGATCCCTTCTGAACCACATGCTTGCCAAGTTTTTCCCGAAGCACAGCGTGCATTAAGTGGGTTGCGGTGTGATGTTTCTCCGTTTCCCGGCGGTTATTAGCGTCGACTTTTGCGGTCCATGTTCCACTCAAATCTTCCGGAAGCTGATCCACATAATGTACATGGCCGTCCAATGTTTTTTGAACATCTAAAACCTTAATCGTTGATCCATTCTTTTCAAGAACACCGGTATCTGCAACCTGTCCCCCGGATTCAGCATAAAATGGAGTCTTATTTAAAAGCAGAAGTTTGTTATCTCCATCCTCAGCACTCGCGGTGATTTTTACTTCTGCTTCATGCTGATCATACCCAACAAATTCAAATTCTTCGTCAGAAATACGATTCCAATCAATCTCACTCGATCCTGAAGACGTAAATTTACCCGCAGCCCGAGCCCGTTTTTTCTGTTCATCCATAAGCTGATCAAATCCGGCCACATCTACATCAATTCCTTGTTCGCGAGCCATCAATTGGGTGAGGTCAATCGGGAAACCATAGGTGTCGTGAAGTTTAAAAGCATCTTCACCGGAAAGAGTATTTGCTCCTTCAATCATTTCATTAAAGAGCTCAATTCCCTGGCCTAGTGTATTCAGAAAACTTTTTTCTTCAGCTACAACTACGTTTTGTACATACTCTTGCTGTGCATGGAGTTCCGGGAATACATTCTCAAACTCTTTAGCTAAAACCGGAACCAATTTTCCCATAAACGGGGCGTCAAAACCTAGACGATCCCATCCGTAGCGAACAGCTCGTCTTAAAATTCGTCGTACTACATAACCCCGTCCTTCATTCGAAGGAGATGCACCATCAGCAATAGAAAAACTAACGGCCCGAATATGATCGGCAATCACTCGCATGGCGATATCTACATCTTCATCATCTCCATACTTTTTCCCGGAAAGTTCGCTGATTTTATCCAAGATTGGTGTGAAGATATCAGTGTCATAATTGGAGCGCTTGCCTTGCAAAACGGCACAAAGTCTTTCGAAGCCCATACCGGTGTCCACATGCTGGGCGGGAAGTTTTTCCAGAGAACTATCAGCCTGCCGATTGAATTGGATGAAAACGAGATTCCAGATCTCCATCACGCGAGGATCATCCATATTTACAATCTCGGCACCGGGTTTCTTTCTTCGTTCTTCATCCGATCGGAGATCAATATGAACTTCCGAGCAAGGTCCGCAAGGTCCGGTTTCCCCCATCTCCCAGAAATTATCTTTCTTACCAAATTTCAGAATATGGTCGTGATTAATCGATGTCTTGGATTTCCATAGTTCGATCGATTCGTCATCAACCGGCAGTCCGTCTTCTTCATCACCGCCAAAAACAGTTGCGTAGAGTCGATCCGGTTCTAGTCCCCATCGATCCACAAGTAGTTCCCATGCCCACTCAATTGCTTCCTCTTTGAAATAATCACCGAACGACCAATTGCCGAGCATCTCAAAAAGTGTGTGGTGATAGGTGTCATGCCCAACTTCTTCGAGATCATTGTGTTTCCCGCTTACGCGAATGCAGCGTTGGGTATTCGCCGCTCTTTTCCAGAGTTTTCCCTTTTCCTCCAAACCATCTTCTTCTCCAAGAAAAATAGGCTTGAACTGATTCATACCGGCATTTGTAAACAGAAGTGACGGATCGTCTTTGGGAACAACGGGCGCACTGTTTACGATCAGATGTTCTTTCTCTTTAAAAAACTCAAAAAATTCATTCCTGATCTCTGTGGATGATTTTGTGGGCATGTTGAAATATTATAAAGGTCGTAATGATTTATTCTAAAGCTTCATAAAATAGAAAATTTTGAAGTTAACCTCACCCGAATTGGAGCGTTTTTTAAGGTATAAGTAAGTGATCTCCATAAAAGCATCGTTTTACCGGCTCAAAACATTCTTACTCGTTCCGTATCTTTCACCGATCCAACCATTAAAATTTGATGTATGAAACAGCTATTTAACTACTTTTTTCGCGGGCTTCTTTTTGTTCTGCCAACATTCGCCACTTTTTATATCATCATTGTTATTGTCAATTGGGCCAATGCCACTCTTAACTCCCTCCTATTCTCATGGCTTCCTTTTCAAATTCCGGGACTGGGAATTTTTAGTGCTTTTATTTTAATCGTACTTCTAGGGCTGGCGGTATCCTGGACCATTTCCCGGCCAATTTTTTCATACTTCGAAAGCCTCATCGCCAGAACACCATTTGTTAAAATTATCTACACAGCTTTCAAGGATTTTACTGAGGCATTTGTAGGAAACAAGAAAAAATTCAACAAACCGGTGATTGTAAATTTAGTTGACGGAGTGGATCGGATTGGATTTATCACCGAATCAAATTTAGACCTCTTTCATGTGGAAAATCGGGTGGCGGTCTACTTTCCTCACTCTTACAACTTTTCAGGGAATCTCTTTTTGATTGATCCGGCTAAAATCACACCACTCGATATCAACCCGGCGGATGCTATGAAATTTGCTGTAAGCGCCGGTGTAACACAAATTGAACAATAAAACAGTTTTATGAACAAATCTGAGATTCGAACACTATTTCCTCACACTGCGAAAGGTCATGATTATTTAAATCATGCGGCCATCTCGCCAATGTCTGATCGGGTAAAACATGGCATCGAAATGTTTTTGGCTGATCGAAACAGCGGTAATGTCGACAATTTTCCTGAGTGGATGGATCTTACAGAAGAAACCCGTGGATTAATTTCTGACCTGATTCATACAGAAGCTTCCGATCGAATTACATTTATGGGAAATACCTCGGATACTCTGTCCACAGTTGCCGAAGGGTTGGATTGGAATAAGGGCGATGAAATCATCCTCAACACATTGGAGTTTCCGTCCAATATTCAGCCCTTCCGGATTCTTGAAAATCAAGGAGTGAAGATGGTTTATTTAGAACCGGATAATGAAGGAAAAATCACTCCGGAGGCAATTGAGAATGCCATCACACCAAAAACAAGAATGGTATCGATCAGTTTTGTGCAATATCTGAATGGTTTTCGGGCAGATCTGAAATCGATCGGTGAAATTTGTAAAGAAAATGATGTCTATTTTGTCGTCGATGGAATCCAAGGATTGGGAGCTTTCGAGCTTAATGTCGAGGAAAGTCATATCGATGCTTTGGGGAGCGGATGCCATAAATGGCTGATGAGTCCGATGGGAATCGGGTTCTTGTACCTGTCTGAAAAGCTGGCTAAGAATTTAAAACCGGCAAAAACCGGTTGGCTTTCCGTTGAAGTTCCATGGGAACTTTCCAATTTCAACCAGCCCTGGAAACCAATCTCCAAACATTTGGAGACCGGAACCTACAACACCATTGGAATTGTAGGATTGAACGCATCTCTGAAACACCTTCTGGAAATTGGGATTAAAGAGATAGAGAGTGAAATTCTAAAACTTTCGGATTATCTGATATCGAATCTATCAGACCGAAAAGATGTTAGAATCTTAACACCAATTAATGTTCATGATCATGCAGGAATTGTAACCTTTGAAATGAGTTCAGAACGATCTGCCGATGATATTGTCGAAGAGCTTCAATCAAAGAAGATGACAATTTCAGCACGAAATGGGTTTATCAGAATTTCTCCTCACTATTATAACACAGAAGAGGAGCTTCAAAGAGTTTTAGACGCTATTTTTTAACATGAAACGATTCCTAAGAGCCACAGGACGGCTGTTCCTTACAACAGTTAATAAAGCCATTGACGACGAGATTTTTACATTCAGCGCAGCGATCGCTTTTTATACAATCTTCTCGTTTGCTCCCATGTTGATCTTAGTTCTTTACCTTGGTGGAATTTTTCTGAGCGAGCAAACGATCATCGATCAGGTTCAGTTTTTTGCAGGTGATTTTCTGGATGACAACTTAATCAATAACCTGAATCAATATATAACGCAGCGACCCAGTGAAGGCGGATTATTCACGACAATTCTTGCAATTTTAGCCATCATTTTTGGTGCCACAACCGTTGTGGGTGAGTTAAAAATAGCCCTCAACAGGATCTGGAATGTGAAGGAGATCAAAATTAATTCTATTTGGAACTTCCTGTTCAATCGAGCCCTATCCTTCGGAATTATTATTCTTTTGGGAGTACTCCTTATAACTTCACTTGCAGCAGAGGCGGTTCTTAATTCTGTCGGAATCTGGATTATAGATTTTCTTCCGGATTTCGG
>CAYRDO010000041.1:6321-22825 GCA_964422985.1 uncultured Rhodohalobacter sp.
ATCGGTACAATTATTATCGCCACAATTGCGTTTACGCTGATATTCAATATTCTGCCGGATATTCATGCAAGCTGGAAAGATGTTGCCGTGGGGGCCATGGTAACAACCATTCTGTTTCTGATCGGCAAATATCTGATTGCTTACTACTTCTCCACATCCGGAATTGAGACCGCTTATAAAGCCGCCGGCTCGCTCATTATTTTTGTGATTTGGGTCTACTATAATATCCTGGTTGTGCTGATTGGTGCGGTGTTTACTCAGGTTTATACCGAACGGTACGGAGAAAAAATTCTACCCTATCGGTTTTCTGCTCTTGAAGATGTGCCGGAAATTCCAAAACGGGATTAAGAAAACTGAGAGAAGAATCTACAATTCTGATACGTCATTCTGAACTTATCTGCCGAAGCTGAGCACAGGCAGATTTAATTCAGGATCTCCACTCACATTTTAAATTCGGTGATTCTGAATTAAATTCAGAATGACGTTTCAATCTATTTCAGCGGAAACTCAATAATCTCATCAAAGAAATCAGGATCAGACCCCATCGAGTGAGAGGACATCAACACAAGTGTGTCTTTTTGTTTCGCTTCAGCCAGAAGATCAAACACAATTTCCCGGGTTGATACATCCAGTCCGCGAAGTGGTTCGTCTAAAATCATCAACTTCGGATCGACAATAAATGCCGCAGCAATCTGAGTTTTCTTTTTCATCCCGGTTGAATAGGTGCCGATGGGCTCATCGCGTTCAACAAGGGCAAGATTATCCAATATTTGGTCGATTTTCTCTGCTGCGCCATCATTCCAAATAGATCTGCTTCGCATCACCCATTCCAACAACTCACTCGCGCTCAAATGATTTGGCAAAGACTCCTCATCATGAACCAAACCCACGTGTTGCAAATATTGGTGTGGCGATTCATGAATATTCAGTCCATCAAACAAAACCTCTCCGGATGTGGGAAACGAGTTTACGGACAGCAGTCTCAAAAACGTAGTTTTTCCTGATCCGTTTGGACCAATCAGTCCAATAATTTTACTCTTAGAGAACTCTCGGCTGATTTCTGAAAAAATAGGTCGGCCGGGTTTGTACTGTTTTGTGAGTTTTTTGAGTTCAAGCATTCGTTACGTTTTCAGGTCTTGCTTTAATTTTACAGTTCCAATAATCGAAGTAAAAAGTGCGCTTAGGATATAGATCAAGAGAATGATGGATTGTTCTGTGAACCCCGGAACTCCAAAGAGAAAGAATTGCACATTCATACTTAGAACAAGCGGCACCAGCCAGCGGAGTTGCATCCAGAAGCGGCTGAGAGTCCAGATTGCCGGACTATCTACCCAGCGCAACATCCAATATGGAGCGATCTCTTTTTGAATACTCATAATGGTAAACAGTTGATGCGCCAGTGCAAACAAAATCCAGATGACAGTTAAGAATTGCGGATCCGGCCGTTGATAGGCGATAAACCAAACGGCAGCATGACCGGCTGCAACAGCTCGGCCTGCAGGAATTTTTCGATCGATCTGCAACAGAAATTGCCACACATGCATTTTTAGTCTCGCGGGTACCCACCAAAGTTGTTCCACTTCCCGCTTGCTGGTTGCCTGCTCTGTTTTTGATCCGCTTCCAAAAAACTCACGAAAGAATGAATCTGAAGAGTAAAAATTTTGATCAAATGAATAGGTGTGTTTCTTTAGAAAGTAGATTCCATATATAAAGATGATGAGGTAGAATATCAGCTCGAAATAAAGGCCATAATTTTGCTGAACGATTGCTCCGATGACAATTGAAATGGCCCCCACCAAAAAAACAAGAATCGTATTTATCAGGCTGGGGAGTGAACTGGGATCGACTTGATTGTACTTCAGATATTCAGAAAATGCCTTCTGTCCGTTCTCTTTGGCTGATTCTTTCCAAAACCGGGACGATTTTCCACTTTTCGCATATCTGACGATGGAGAACAGCATCACTCCGTTTAACAGAAATATACTGCTTGCGAACAGAATGAACTTTTCGGAAATAAAATCCAATGGTGTTTGAAGATCCCCAAAGAAAATCAAGAAAATCAACAGATAGATTGGCCAGATTAAACGGAGGATTTTCTTTAGTGTATAACTGCTGATGGACACCGCTGAAAAATTTCCCAATTGAATGACTGCAAGATTAGAATCGGGAAATAAGATGTAAGGAGTGAGAAATGCGATGAGTGCGGTCAATGAGAACAAAAAATACCGATTGGTAACCACCCGCCCCTGGAGATCACTGGTTCCGGTCCAGACCAACCCTAAAGAGATTGTGAGAACGACAAGAACAAACAACCATGTTTTCGAGAGTTTTTGTTGAATCGAAATATTCTTCACTGCAGATGATTGAATCACTCGGTTAAAAATTGAATGATAATATAAGGGTGTCAGGATTAAATATTTGAATAGAGAAAGACATGGTATGTCTTTTCCTCTAAACCAAATTTTGAATTCTTATATGTATCATTCTTTGAATATGATTTGAGACTTGCTCAGACATACCATGTCTAATAGTTACTGAATCCCAATCCAAACTAAAATATTTTGAATCCTGTTTTGTATATTTCCTCACGAACTAAAAAAGCGTTTCCACAAGAATTTGAAAAGAACCATCAAGTATGAAAATAACGGTTTGTATTAAGCAGGTACCCGATGTTAATGCACCCATTCAAATCAAAGACGGCCAACTGATCCAGGACTCGGATCGAAACATATTAAACGCTTACGATGCCTCTGCTGTAGAGGCTGCTTTGGTTCTGCAAGAAGAACATGGAGTTGATGAAATCGAGGTGGTTTTGATCGGTCCTGAAAAGGCTAAGGAAACCATTCGAAAAGCGTTGGCAATGGGAGCTGATAAAGGAACTCACATCATCACAGACGATGAAAATTCGTTCGATTCCTTCGCTTATGCTCAACTTTTGGCGGCTTATTTCAAAGACAGTGAGTACGATTATATTTTCTGCGGAAAACAATCGCAGGATACAGACTCCGGATTAACCGGTTCGATGTTGGCTGAATTTCTGAGTCTCCCCTACTCCACAAACGCGGTTGGGCTCAAAATGGCTGATGGAACATTAACCGTAAAACGTCAGGGAGATGCCGGACAAGAAATGATCGAAGTCCCCTCCCCGGGGTTGGTCACTTGTTCGAACGACATGAATGATCCGCGAATTCCGAGTCTAAAGGGTATTATGCAATCCAAAAGAAAGCCTGTAGATACCATTTCTGCATCGGATCTCGGGGTTGATTTGTCATCGGGCTCGATCAAAACAAAAATCAATTCTTACGAAGAAAAACCGGAGCGAAAAGCCGGCGAGAAATTTGAAGGGGAACCGGATGAGATCGCCAAAAAGGTTGCCCAACTTCTTGATACCGAAGCGAATGTCATCTAAATAGATACAAAGAATTTAAAAGCATTAAGAATGAGTAAACTACTAACCTACATTTCTGTTACCGACGGAAAACTGAAACGATCATCACTGGAAGTATTATCCCGGTGCAATGAGCTTGCTGAAAAAAATGGCTTACAATCAAACGCCCTGATTATCGATCCAAATGCAAGCGAAGTTGCCGAAAAAGTGAAAGCTTATGGACCGTCGACAATCTACACAATTGAAGATCCGATCTTTAAGAATCATCTGAACACTCCGCTTTTGAAAGCACTGGCGACGGCAGTGGATGAGATCAAGCCCAACGTCTTAGCTTTTGCCTCAACCGAAGGCTCAAAAGATATTTTGGGAGCTTTAGCAGCTAATCAAGATGCAGCGGCATTGGCCGATGTTTCCGAGTTTGATCTGACAGATAACGGAGTTAAAGCCAAACGACCCGTGATGGCTGCGAAAATTATCTCATCGGTTGAATCGACAAGTTATCCGACGCTTTTAACCGTCCGATCCGGTTCGTACGATGTGGTTGAGAAGCCCGGCGATTCTGAGATCAAAGAGATTCCATTTTCATTTGATGAAGGTGATCTAAAAATCACACTCAAAGAAATTATTGGTGCCACCGGGGACAAGATCGATCTCTCCGAAGCAGAAACGGTTGTAGCCGCCGGACGAGGGGCAAAAGATGAGGAAGGTCAGAAATTGGTTGAGGAGTTGGCATCCGTGTTAAATGGCGCGATCGGTGCTTCACGGGCGTTGACTGAAGCGGGAATCTATGACCCCAGCTTGCAAATTGGTCAGACCGGTAAAGTGGTCTCCCCTCAACTGTATATTGCTGTTGGAATTTCCGGAGCAATTCAGCACGTAGCGGGAATGGCAAACAGCAAGGTGATTGTCGCCATCAACAAAGATCCCGACGCCCCTATTTTTGATATCGCCGATTATGGAATTGTTGGGGATCTCTACAAAGTGCTTCCGCCGTTTATTGAAGAATTGAAGAAAATTGTGAATAGTTAGTGAGTTGATGAGTTTGTGAGTTCTGATTTGTAGAATTCCGATGGCGCAAGCTTCTCGCTTGTGCCCCAGAGTACGAGCACGAGCGAGACTCTCGCGCTATCACTTAGGGATCTCAACGTTTCAGGTCAAACTGCTTTCATTTTTTAAATCATCCACTTACAAACTCAGAACTCATCAACTAACAGACTCCAAAACTAAAATTCTATGGACGAAACCTTTGATTGTATAATCGTTGGCGCAGGTGTTGCCGGGTTGGCTGCGGCAATGACGTTAGCCCGAAACAATATGAAATTCCTGCTGATTGAACGCGGGGAATTTGCCGGTGCAAAAAATGTATCCGGCGGGGTGTTGTGGGGTAATGATCTTGCCAAGCTCGTTCCCGAATATTGGAAAGAAGATGCTGGTTGGGAGCGTTACATCAATCACCGGCGGTTGAGCTTTATGGATGAAGAATCCTGCTTTACGGTTGATTTTAAGTCCTCCCACTTCAATGAACCTCCCTACAGCGGCGTTGTGGTTTTGCGATCAAAATTTGACCGGTGGCTGGCCGATAAAGTTCAGGAAGCAATTGATGAGAGTGATTTTGCGATGGAATCCTTCATCGCCACAAATATTTTGGTTGAGGAGATTTTGATGGAAGATGACAAAGCCGTCGGAATCCGAACCGGTGATGAGAAGTTTTATGCGGATTCGGTGATCATCGCAGAGGGAGTCAATAATTTGCTGACGCGTCAGGTTGGCCTTCAGGATGATTATGTCCCCGCCGATCATATGTTGACCGGTATCAAGGAGATTATTCGGTTTGATAAGCAAAAGCTGGAAGATCGGTTTCAGTTAAACGGTAAAAGTGGAATGAGCAATGAGTTTGTGGGCTTTGCCACAGACGGAGTTGAGGGCGGTGGGTTTCTGTACACCAACAAAGAAACGATCTCACTGGGACTGGTTCTCGGAGTGAAAGATCTGAGAGAAAAAGGAAAGAAGCCTCACGACATTCTCAACAAATTTAAAACACATCCGGTGATCAAGGATATCATCAAAGATGGAGAAGTTGTGGAATATTCCGCACATGTTGTTTCTTCGGGTGATAAGCAAGTGATGCCGAAGAAACTATACAAAGATGGAGTTTTAATCTGTGGCGAAGCAGCCAATCTGTTGATGAATGCCGGCAAAGCGATTCAAGGAATGGACTACGCCATGCGATCCGGAATTTTAGCGGCTGAGACGATTGTAACATCTAAAGAAAAAAATGATTTTAGTGAGCAATCGTTACAGCAATACGAGAACACGCTTAATGATAGTTACGTGATGAAAGACATCAACAATTTCCAGGATGCGGTTCACCTGTTACACGATCCGGTTATGACACAAAAAATGCCCAATTTGATCTGCGATTTCGGACGAAATTTCTTCACGATCAAAAATCAACCCACAAAAAAAGCCCGAACCATGTTGAATGAATCGGTGAAGAAGCATGCATCGTATTGGGATTTGATTAAAGTGGGGATTAAAGGGGGGAAAGCTTTGTGAGGCAGAAGGCAAAAGGCAAAAGGCAAAAGTTTTTTTGTAAGCACATTTTGAAACTTGGTTCATACAATAAAACATGAATCAAATTTTATCATGATGCTAATACTAAATCACAAAAAATTAAACGTCTACAAAAAGAGTATTGAACTTGTATCCGAGATTTACAAAATCACTGAAAAGCTTCCAAATGATGAACGATTTGGTTTGATTAGTCAACTAAGAAGATCGGCCGTTACTGTACCATCAAATATAGCGGAAGGAGCTTCAAGAAAATCAGAAAATGACCGGAAACGATTCTATCAAATAGCAAGATCTTCATTGGTTGAATTAGATTCCCAAATAGAAATTTCAGTTAATCTCAATTTTTTGGATTACAAGGAAATCAAAAAATTAGAAAAAATGCGAACGCAGTGTTCGCAATGCTCTCAAAAATGGTTTAAGAGTCACTTTTGTCCTTTGCGGTTTGCCTTTTGCTGATATAGTGACAAATGAAATATCACATGAATTTAAATTAAAGCGTATAACATTATGAAGCTTCTATCTCTCCCAGAAAGACTCGGCCTCGTCAACTATCGAAATCAAGCAAAATCTGATATCAAAGCCCACATAAAGGTAGATACGGATATTTGTAATTCAACGTGTCCGCACAAAGCTACAACCTATACGTGCCCAGCTAATTGCTACACGATTGATGATGAAGGGATTGTGCATTTTCAGGTTGAAGATTGCATCGAGTGCGGAACCTGCATGTACGCATGTGATCAGGGTGCGGTAAGCTGGGAATATCCTGATCCTGAGATTGGACGGGGTGTGAATTGGAATTTTGGATAAAAAAAAGGTGCCCTTTATTCAAGGACACCTTCACTAAATTTATTTATTGAATTTATTACATACTTGGCTGTAATGTAATCTCTACATTGGCACCTTCTTCTGTAACATCAACAGATTGCTCTGCTGCTTCATAGCCTTCAGCTTCTACAGTAAGTGTATAACTTCCGGCTTCTAATTCTTCAATGGTAAAAGCACCATATTCATCAGTTGTAACTGACGTTTCATTCAGTGTTACGGTAGCATTGGGAACAGCTTCGCCGCTATTGGCGTCCACTACACTACCGGTAATACCTGCAAAGGTTGCGATTTCTGTTACTTCAGCATCTGGGGTTGAGGTAGCGAATGCGACTCCCATACTAAGAATCATTACACTCACTAAGATTACTGCTTTTTTAATCATGATGTCCTCGTCTTGTTTTTTATGTATTTATGATTGAGCAAAGATGAATAATTCATCGTTGTTTAACCTGATACTAGGTGCCGGAAGAGTTTGTTCCTTGATTAAAAAGAATATTGATTGTACTAAAAAAGAACTTCAGCAAACTGAATTTACATCATGAGTGCAAATGAATTAGTGGCAAGATGTGTTATATTTTGGAAGCGTTTCCAAGAATTTATCCAAAAAATTAATTTTCTGAATTTTGAACCGAAATGAGAATATGACCGATTTATCCTTCGATTTTTCAGAAGATCAACAGATGATACGTAACTCTGTCCGTGACTTTGTGGAGCGCCATATTGCCCCGGACGCTATAAAAAGAGATCAAAAGAAAAAATTTCCTCATGATATTATAAATATGCTGGCAGACCAGGGACTGCTTGGAATTTATCATGATGAAAAATATGGAGGCGGTGGCTTCGATACAGTTAGTTTTTGTCTTGCTCTCGAAGAGATTGCCCGTTGGGATGCATCCATAGCTTTAACCGTTGCCTCTCACACCTCCCTTGCCAGCGGGCATATAGCTTTGGCTGGTACACATCAACAAAAAGAGAAATATCTTACCCCTCTTGCAAAAGGCAAAAAACTTGGCGGATGGTGTCTGACCGAACCCGGAACCGGAAGTGATGCTTCCAATCTTAAAACTACTGCAAAGAAAAATGGCGATCACTGGATAATCAACGGAACAAAAACATTTATCACACAAGGTTCCGTTGGAAAGATCTATGTAGTTCTCGCCAAAACGGATCCCAACAAAGGAACCAAAGGCATCAGTGCATTTATTATTGAACGAGAATGGGATGGAGTTCAGCCGGGAGAGCCCATCCACAAGCTGGGCATGAACTGTTCTGATACGGCTGAAATTGTTTTTGAGAACGTGCAAGTACCTGAAGAGAATCTTTTGGGAGAACTGAATAACGGTTTTGTTGATACCATGAAAGTGTTGGACGGCGGACGTATTGGAATTGGAGCCATTTCTGTGGGAATTGCCCGTGGTGCATTTGAAGAATCGATGAAATACGCCAAAGAACGAAAACAGTTTGGTAAGTCTATTGGTGATTTTCAAGCCATTGAGCATAAAATAGTGGATATGGCTACAGAAATTGATGCAGCGAGATTATTAGTACATCGTGCTGCCAAGAAAAAAGATCAGGGAAGTTTGTTTACAAAAGAGGCCTCAATGGCAAAACTTTTTGCCTCTGAAATGGCTGAACGAGCTGCACTTGAAGCCATTCAGATTCACGGCGGATATGGTTATACAAAAGAGTACCATGTTGAACGTTTTTTACGGGACGTAAAACTGATGACAATTGGTGAAGGGACATCAGAAATTCAACGATTGATACTTGCCCGAGAGATTAAAAAAGAGATGGGCTACAACTAAATCAGAAAACCCTTTTCTAATTCAAATTCAACAAAATTCCCACGGAGAGCACTTGTTTTAGTTGGATCTGACTGGAATAATCATCATCGTATTTCAACTCAAATTGGGAGGATGCCTGAACTGTCTTATTAATCCTCCCCACAATTTCATTCGACCAGGCAATGTCTGTCTTCTTTAGCCCATTCAGAAGATTTGTAAATGTTTCAAAACTGCCAGAGTAGAAAATGTTCTTAAAAATCTCTTTTTCAAAATTAATACCAGCCGAAACGCCTCCCTCCGATCTGAAATTTTCCCGGGGGTTCAACCCATAATTGTCAGTAAGACGATCATCCAGCACAACCGTTTGCTTGAGCCCCACTCCCAACTCCATAGTCAGGTAATCCTGCGGTGTGTAAGCCACGCCCATACTTTCCGTAAAATAAGCCGGCGATAATGTTTTTGAGATAAGGGAATCCTGCCCGGCGATTCCTCTTCCATAATCATAACCCTTGTCAAATTGTGTTTGAAAGACGGTGGAGAAATAGATAGCCAATTTATCCTCTTCTTTAAAGTTGTTAGTCAATCGATTTCGGATGGATATAACATCGTCTGTTTTTCTAAATCCTTCACTTTGAATATAAGATTGGCCGTACTTCAGGTTTAATCGAAAACCATATCCTCTTTTATCCTTACGATTCAAAAAAGTCAGTTCAGAAGACGCCGTTCCGCTTATTGAACTTACTCCTCCCTGCGACCAATTACTGTACGTGGCCTGGGAGCCATTCAAACTTGCCACCCAGGTATTTTCCCACCCTTTCAGAGTATCCGGAATGATAATGTTTTGAGCGGTAATATTTGAACTGATTAGTAAGAGCAATAGCAGAGAAACACCCGCCTTTATAGAGGTCCTCATCAACTTAAATACTTTTATAGCTGAGCGTTTGAAATGGATTATTTTAAGTCTCTCCCGGAAATGTATGTTCCGAAGAACCTGATTTTTATTTCTGATTTTTGGTTTTATCCCCTCCGTTAGAATCGACTAATTTTTACGCCTTTTGAGGCATTTGTGTTGATTTATTAAGGGATGAAAATTATTGTGTGCTATAATCTTACTACGGATTGACATTCTTTCATGCTATTTCGGGGTATAAAAAAGCATGAATTCCCCAATCATCAAGGGGCAGAGACTAACTAACTACTGGCTTATTCATGAAAAAGATCGCTACGATTCTATTCTCGCTAACAATTTCTTTATCCATTTTTGGAGCTGCAGAGGGGCAGACAACTGTTTATTCAGATGATTTCACAGGTGAAGACGGTAAAGGACAAATCGGATCTACCTCAGATTTGAGTGGAGTCGATTGGAGCCTTGATGTTTCTGATGGATCATTCGAAAATACTGATGACTTCTACGCGGTTAAAAATGGAGTTTTTGAAGCGCAAGACGTAGATGGTAATGTTATTTGGACTAGTGAATCTTTTAGTATTAGCGGATACAGCAATCTTGAATTCTCTTTTGATGCCGGAGCTGAAGGTGACTTTGAAGCCTCCGGTGATATTTTTGATGTCGAAATAATTATTGATGATGGAACTCCTGAAACACTGTTTAGTGGTTCAGTTCATGAAGATGTTACAGGAGATCCGATGTTTTTTGGAAGCACTCAACTAACTAATTCTCTCCAAAATTTTACAACAGGTATAACAGGTTCAGGAACAAATGCAGTTATTAGGATTACGGTGAATAATAATGCCGGTAGTGAAATCTATAGGTTTGATAACTTAAGTGTGGTTGAATCTTCTGTCCAACCTGAACCATCTAATCATGTAACAAGTTTCAATGCAAGTTCGTCCAGCATCTCTGGAATTGATCTTAGCTGGACGGATGCAATTGGTACAACAACTCCGGAAAACTATCTCATCTTAATAAATGAAACCGGAACATTTACAGCTCCATCAGACGGAAGTCCACAACCAGACGACACAAATATTTCTGACGGAAGTGGAGCTTTGAATGTAGCATATGGAGTAAAATCAGCCACATTTTCCGATTTGCAATCGAATACTCAATATTATTTTAAGATCTATCCTTATACAAATTTAGGTTCGAATATTAATTATAAAACAGATGGCGTTGTTCCATCAGCGAGTGTTTCCACACTTGAAAAGCCAAATCTAGTTTTAAATGAAATTCTTTCTGATCCTGATGGAGATGCAAATGGTGATGGTTCTATAGATACATCAGATGATGAATTTTTAGAGTTTGTAAATATTGGAGATTCAGATCTTGATATCTCCGGTTGGGTAATTTCTGATGAAACATCAGACCGACATACATTCCCCTCAAATACAGTATTAAAGCCTTACCAATCCATTGTCATTTTTGATGGCGGCACTCCTACAGGTGAATTTGGAGGATCAATAGTCCAAACAGCAGGGAATCTTAGCTTAAACAATACTGGAGAAACTATCAGTGTGAAAGATGCTTCTGGAAATTTACTCATCGAAGAAAGTTATTCAGGTATCACACATGAATCAGAAACACGCAGTCCCGATTTAACCGGTTCTTTCGACGATCACACAACTACTGATACAGAGGATGCCTCAACATTCTCTCCCGGAACTCGTGCGGATGGTTCAACTTTTCAACCACAAATAACTTTTGATGGCGGTGAGGGATGGAGAATCATTTCATCTCCAACGGAAAGTAATAATTATGATGATTTACTGTCGGATCTTTGGACACAGGGTATGAGTGGAGCCGATTATTCCGGCGGAGATCCAAACGTAATGACATTTGATGGTGCGAACTTTTCAGCAGTTGGTAATCTGGAATCAGAAATAATGTCAAAAGGTGAGGGATTCATTCTCTACGTTTATAGTGATGATGATTACGACCAATCCGCAGTGCATACCGGATTTCCAAAAACTCTTGACTTGTTTGGAGTCCCAAATTCTGGTGATATTGAAGCTCCTCTCAACTCAGGAGTCGACAGTTGGACCTTAACAGGCAATCCCTATAATCAACCTATCGATTGGGACAATTTAGACACATCAGATCTTACCGGTACAGTGTATGTTTATGATCATAGTTATGGAAGTGTTAGCGCAGATGATATTGAGGAAAGCAATGTTGGCGGCGGTTACAGAACATGGAATGGAAGTAGTGGTTCATTATCAGGCGGAGTGATCGCACCTTTTCAGGGATTTTGGGTTCAAAGTTCGGATTCAAATCCTGAATTAATCTTTAAAGAATCGGCCCACACAGGTGGTGGTATGTTTTACACAAAAGAAGATGAACCTGTAATCTCCATTCGACTCAGAAGTGAGACGAAACATATGTTCAATGAGGCATTTTTATCATTTACAGAATTCGGTGATTTGGGTGAAGATAGGTTTGACGGTTTAAAGCTCTCCCCTCTTGATCACAAGGATTATTTAAGCCTCTCCACAGAAGTCGAAGGAACCCAAATGGATATCAACAACTTACCGATTGAACTATACAATCCGGTTGAGATTCCTCTGCAGGTTCAGGCGTTTGAGGCTGTGGAATCCGGTTGGTCGCCCATGGGTGGCGAGGTGACTCTTTCCTGGCCTGAAATGAAGAATATTCCTTCTGATTGGGATATCACTCTAACAGACACAGCATTAAACCAAACAATCAACCTGCGCGATTCTAAAGAGTATGTGTTTGAAGCGAAAGGAAGCCAAAATAAGATTCCCGGTAAAAAACCATTCAGCCCGCTTCAACCTAAACCATTTCAAAAAGAGAAAGCAATCAGTGATGCCAGGTTCCTGATCACCATCAACCCGAATGTACCGGATGGTATGGTTGATGATGATATCCCTGCTGATTTCACGCTCGAACAAAACTACCCAAATCCTTTCAACCCGTCGACAAATATAAAATTCGAAATTGCGGAAACCAGCAATGTAAATCTCAGCGTATTCAATGTAATGGGACAACGGGTTGCAACACTGGTAAACGAATCCAAAGCTCCGGGCACTTATGAAATTGCCTGGGATGCCGGTGATATGGCAAGCGGAATCTATTATTACAGGTTACGAGCCGGTGGCGTTGTATTCAATCGGCAAATGACATTAATTAAATAAACCGGATGTGCATGTTTTGATATCTATCAATAACTACTACAAAAGAATGGATAAAACTGAGCGGGAAATACGGAAAAAGATTCAAGAGGAAGAGAGGAAACGAGCCTTAAATAGGCATTTTGGAGAAAATTATAATAAATACGCCGAAGCGGCTATTATCTTTTTTGGAACGCTTGGCCCTCTCTACATTCTCTTTTATATCGCATACAGAGTCTTCATGTTCTGTGTTGGTTTTGGCCTGGATTACGTTGCTTTTCCGATTTCATGGATTCTTCCACTGATTCATGCAGCCATATGGATCGCTTCCATCTACAGTGTATATCGAAAGAGATCGATTTTAGATGATTGGTTTAAGCGACTTTAGATCAAAAATATTTCAACTTAATCGACGGAATTGGTTGACAGAACTGAGCTTGGTGTCTCAAATACCTCAAATTCTATAACTTCTTTCTGAATACGTTCACTTTCCAAATCCCGAACTGTCCAGGTTAACTCATATTCATCCGATTCAAGTCCCTCCGCTTCTATTTCAAGTGACTCCGAAAATCGGTCGCCAAAATTGTCGAAATTCAGTGTGATATTGAAATCCTCCGTCCTTTCCCGGCTCCAATTGAGTAGACCAGATTTTGGTTTGATTTCATATTCCAATTCAAAATGAGCCATTCCTTTTTTGTCGGTCTCCAATTCGTAAAGTTCAAAATGTATGATCAGATTTTCCTCCTCAGGAATTCTTCGATCATTGGCAACTACAAAATCAAAAAAAGAATCTTCATTTACTTCCTGTCTCTTCTGATACCCAAGAATCAGATCACTCATCACCATTTTACCCGCTTCAACTTCAATCGGCTCAGGTTGATCAAGGTCTAGCTTTCCAAGACCTCGTAATGAATCAGAAAAAACCGACTGAACTCTGGGCTTCGATTCAGGATGATTGTTCATCAATTTGGCATAAAACACCTGATTGAGATCTTCTGCTCCCCAGGGAATCACAAAAACAGAACTGATAAACGGTTCATCCGGATTAAATATTAAATCCGGTTTCTGATGCGTCTCAGCCAGAACATTCCAGTTTTCATCACGTAGTTGAATTCCGTGAACCAATTCATACCGCTTCTTGGATTCAGTCCCATTTCTCTGCACGCTATCAGATGCCGAAATCACATCTCGATTGGCTGTAAAATCTTCAAGAAATGCTTCCAGCGGCTCACTTTCCATAAACGTAATAAACACAGGTTGGTATGTCTCATCCAGCATTCTGTACTGATAAATCTTAATCGGGATATCAGGTATTTTCTTTTCTTCAGTCGAAAACTTTTCAGGTGATCTCCGATAGGTTTGAAAAGCGGACATTAAGTTCTGCTGTTTGATGAGACGCATAGCCATCGGATCCGGCGGTGATTCAGTATCACGCTTATAGACATGAATAGTTGAGTAGAATTCGCTGAAAAGTCGTGCAAAATAAGGATCGATCTTTGCAAAGTGCTCATAATAGATCCACTGTAAAACCATCCCCGCGAGTACTGGCGCAATTCCTGTATCAAATGGTGATTGCACTTTTAGATTAAATGCGGACTCAGGAATAAACTCTTCAAGTGTATATAAACGCTCAAATTTTCCACCGGACCTGTTACCGAAAATTAAAACCATGTTCTCAGTCATAGTCTCTGGCGTGTTATAAATCCAAACTTCGTACTCAGGATTTACAAAAAGATTTTGAATCTGATTGGCAACTTTCATCAAAACAAAATTATTACCACCTGACTCGGGATCACTATCAGGCATCAACTGCTTTAAAACAGTATCTATCTCATCATACGTGATTCGTACTCTACCCTTCTCAAGTTTATCGGGCTCTCCATATCTCACATAAAATTCACCGCGTATATCCGTTCCATATGGTTCTTCATCTTCAAGGTTGAATGATTTTTTCGCATAAACAACCCGCTGCCAGTGTTCAATCAGCCGTTCATTTGTGATACTGTCCGGAGTTGGATCGAGGCTCATCCAGAAATTTGAAATCTCTTTGAACAGATCCGGATTCCGATTTTCCAACAACTGTTGATATTCACTCAATTCCTCATCATCTAAAAGCGGACCTAACCGCTGAATTTCATTTTCCAGTACAGACCTATTGAAATGAAGATCCGTTTTATCTGATTCTGATAGCTCTTCCATATAAATAGAGGTCGCTGATTGGTAATAATCGGTGAGCTGATATTCTGCCACTACACGAAGGTATTCAGTTGCAATTGCTACTGATGAATGCTCTGACTTGGAAATTGCATCTTCCCAAAGTTTTAAAGCTTCTTTGGGCTGTCCCTGCTCTTCCAGCTCAAGTCCTTTTTCCAAGAATGTGTCAGTATTAGTTGGAAAGAGTGTCCCGAAAACTATCGCGATGATAGAAATGTATTTGAAGACTCTCATAGAACTGGTTGTATGGATTTGAATTGCACCAATTCATGTGCTGTACCTTCTCACGCTCAAATAAACTGCTCTCTCACATGAATATGTGATTCTATGCTAAAGTTTGTAACCCCATGTTTTTCAAGGGTATACAATCAATATACACCATTTTTTGAGAAGCGCAACTTAATCACAGGAGTTCGTTAGATATCATATAACCTGAACATAAATCATCATACATATGAAAAAAATAATAAAGACTATTGCGGCTCTCTTGTTTATGACGGTTGTTTTAATCTCATGTAATGGCCGGGGCCCCACAGGACCTGAAGGCCCTCCCGGACCACCCGGACCTGAAATTCTTCCAACATCTTTTGAATTCAATGCGACATTATCACCGGGAAATGATTTCGAATATATCAATGAAATTCCCAATGACATTGACGTCTTTGATTCAGATGTTGTGATCGCTTTTGTTTTAGAGGATTACATAGAAGAAGATGATCTGGAAGTGTGGCGACAACTGCCAATCACTGAATTCAATTCACGGGGAACTGTATTGTTTGATTTTGATTTCAGCCCTGTCGATGTTCGGGTCTTTCTCGATGCAAATTATATTCTGACAGCCTCCGACGGTTACCAGGATGTGTTAATTCGAGCAGTGCATATCCCCGCTAATTTTGCTTCCAAAATGAGCACAGATGCGTTGAAAAACGTGCAAACTCCTGATGGATTACAACAATTTTTGGGGGTTGAGATACAGAAGTTATGATTGAGCACTTATCGGATGAGTTGAAAGCTTGCTGATGAAGTTGAGCCGGACACTCATCCGATATTTAAAAGCTTTTCAGACGGCTATATCCCATATATACACCTTAAAATGGCGGCTTTGAACAAGTCGCCATTTTTTTGCCTCTTTAAACTTGGTATTTTTTCTTGCTATCGCAGATGCTTAAAAATGCTCAACGGATGGTAACCCTTCAAATATTAAAGTTGGCTCGAAAAATACCATGTTTCTTTTCTAAAAAATACAATGTCTCCCCTTCGTTTCTCCTGAACTTTTATTAACATCCAACCAAATCAATTCAAAAAAGATAAATCTGAGATTATGAAGCGCACCCTCCTGTTATTTACGCTGTTTATTTGTTGTACAACTGTCCTGGTTGCTCAGGATGAAAATGAAGAAGACAAATGGGATGTAACTGAACATCAAGCCGAGAGCAAAAATGTACGTTTTGAGACCACCGAAGGAACCTGGATGAACCTAGATGTGAGTCCTGACGGGGAGGAGATCATTTTTGACCTGTTGGGAAATATTTATGTGGTGCCAATTGAGGGCGGCGAAGCCGAAGTTCTTCGAGAAAGTATTGCCTATGAAGTTCAACCCCGATTTAGTCCCGATGGATCGAGAATTTCT
>CAYRDO010000042.1:0-22660 GCA_964422985.1 uncultured Rhodohalobacter sp.
TTATGATAATCCTATTCCGGGATACAAAAATAATGTGGTAAATAAAATACGCCTCTGGAGAGCAACATCATCATCATCTATTGACCTGAAGAGTTTTAACAAGTGGCAATACATCGATGCCGTGAGAGATACGCAATTGAATGAAAATATTTCGCGGGTTCTCTATCCGAATGATAAAGTGTTTGTGGGACAGGAACTTCGTTTGAAGCAGGAGTTTTTTCTTGTGGCGGCTTCGATGCAGGACATTTTACGCCGTTTCAAAAAAACCGAAGATGACTGGAGAAAACTTCCGGCAAAAATTGCAATCCAGTGCAACGATACACACCCAAATCTGGCGATTCCTGAATTGATGAGATTTTTAGTTGATGAGGAAGATCTCTCTTGGGAACTAGCGTGGGACATCACCACTGAAACGATGGCCTATACAAATCATACGCTTCTGCCGGAAGCATTGGAGAAATGGCCTGTTTCACTTCTCAGGAATCTTCTGCCGCGTCACCTGCAGATTATTTATGAAATCAACAGCCGCTTTCTTGAAAAAGTACAAGCAAGTTCAGGCGATGACAGAGGAAAAGTGAGTCGAATGTCGATTATTGGTGAAGGTGAAGATCCGGTTGTGCATATGGCCCATCTTGGAATTGTAGGATCTCGGAAAATAAACGGTGTTGCAGAACTTCACAGTGATCTGCTCAAGAAAACACTCTTCCGTGATTTTTATGAGATGTATCCGGAGCGGTTCACCAACAAAACGAATGGAATTACTCCCCGCCGATGGCTGCGACAGTGCAACCGTGGTTTAGCAGACCTGATCACAGACAAAATTGGTGAAGATTGGGTCACGCACCTTGACGAGCTAAAACAGATTGAGAAGTTCGCAGAAGACAAAGAATTTGTAAACAAGTTTGTTGAAATCAAACAAGAGAACAAACAGCAACTCGCAGATTACATCAAACAGAAGCGAGATATTGATGTGGATGTAAACTCTATGTTTGATATTCAAATCAAACGAATCCATGAGTATAAGCGTCAGTTGATGCTTACGCTATATGCAATCACACTTTACAATCGGCTCAAAGAAAATCCTGATCTGGATATTGTTCCAAGAACCATCCTTGTGGCCGGTAAAGCTGCACCGGGTTATACCATGGCCAAGTTGTTCATTAAACTGATGAATGATGTTGGGAAGAAAATCAACAATGACGAGGACATTAAAGGCAAGCTGAAGTTTATCTTTCTTGCTAATTACAGTGTGACACTAGCTGAGAAAATGATTCCTGCCGCGAACCTTTCCGAACAGATCTCAACTGCCGGATTCGAGGCCTCCGGAACAGGAAATATGAAGTTTGCTCTCAACGGAGCTCTGACGATTGGAACACTTGACGGCGCCAACGTTGAGATTAAAGAAGAAGTGGGTGATGAGAACATCTTTATCTTTGGAAATACGGTTGATGATGTGGATAAACTTCGTCACCAGGGCTATAATCCATGGGAATATTACGATGGCCACGATGAACTTAAGAAAGCGATTGATCAGATTCGTGACGGCTTCTTTAATGACGATAAAGAACTCTTCCACCCGATTGTAGACTCTCTACTCAACAAAGGCGATTACTTCCTCGTACTGGCCGATTATGAAGCTTACATAAACAAACAGGCCGAAGTTGATAAGCTTTATAAGAACCAGCATGAATGGAATCGCAAAGCTATCTTAAATACGGCACGTGTTGGCAAATTTTCATCCGACCGAACCATTCGCGATTACGCGGAAGAGATCTGGCGGGTAGAGGTAGATCGGTAACTATAGTTAGGTTCTTAGCCGTCTGACCGCTTGGAACGGTCTGACGGCAACTTTTTACTTATGGAATCCCTCTTCTGAAGCGTTCCCTAAGTTCAACAATATATATTCCGAGTTCATCCCGAACTTCTTTTGCCCGATTATAGAAATCCTGAAATGTTTTCTGGTCAAGAAGTTTTTTGTCTCGCAATTCCTGAAGTGCGGTTAATGTTCGATTGGCTGCATGTAAACCTCGCTTACAATTCGCAATATTTCCACCTATGGATTCCAGTTCAAACCCCATTCCAAAACCACCGGCAATTTTAGCCGGGGGAATGATCACCGAACGTGCAAACGAATGGATGGATTCATCATTTTTATTCTCTAACTGGTCTTCGATGAGGTTTAAGCAATCGATCGAAAACTCATAGGCTAATTGATAGACAGGGAGGTTTTCAAAACTTTCAAATTCCTCGGGTTTAAAGCCAGTCGCTAGTTTCCATTCCTCTCCTTCTTCTACATAATCGAAATGAGCGATTTCATCCCAAAAATCATCGTCTTCAGATTCATTCAACAGATGATCCCAACCCATCTCTTTTGCGATAATGTTATCACGGTCGGGATGATCGATATACTTTTCAAAAAGCTTTGAATATTTTTCCGTGCGTTTATCAGTCTCCTTCATAAATTCTTCCCACTGAAATTCATCCCAGATTTCCAGTTCTTCATTATCATTAAAAGCCGAACCTTCATTAAACTCATTCATATTTTCTCCTTTTTAGGGTTTATTCGTATGAACCGTAAATCAGGGATTCCTTACAAATTTTTTGATTGATTTTTTAAACTCAATCTATAATTTCTCCCGGAAAAGTCATTTTTCATGCAAAACAAGAAGCAGAGCTTCCAGCGGGCGTTCCGAAGCATAGCATCGGAACGAGTAGGAAAAGTCGTATTGCATTAGGTGGGATACAAAGCACAATCGAGGATGCTTGCGCCATCATAAAATCTGACGCGTTGAGGTAAGGTAGATCGGTAAGTGTAAAATCTTACTCCAGAACAAATCGAAATGTAATGGTTCCCCATTGAGGTTCTTGGGGAACTCCTGACGGAAGGCGTGAAAATCGCCAGCTTCGAAGAGTTCGCATCACTTCACGCTCGAGTTCCGGGTTCATTTTTTTAAGAGGAATGACCCGGCCGAGTGAACCATCAGGATGCACTTCAAAACGAATCGTAATAACCGCTTCTTCATTAGTCTGATTATCCGGTAATGGCTGTACCATGGGAGTCCTGTTTAATTCTCCCTCCCATTCCAGGTTGTATGGAGCGGATTTATCAGGCGTATTCCCGGGACCCTGGTCCACATTCGGGTCGCCGGCGGCCCCTTCTTCATCACCACTATCTTCAACACCTTCTTCAATCACTTCATCTTCCTGGGTTTGCGGCGGAACGACTTCCTCCTCAATCTCTTCGGTTTCCTCTTCTGTTTCAGGATTGATAACATCTGTTTCCGGAGTTTGAACTGTTTCGTCTTCAGGTATCTCTTCTTCCTGGTCCGGCAGATCAACTGGCTTAGAAGTTTCTTCGACGGGATTTTGAGGTGTTTCAACCGGCTCGGTTATTTCGGGATCTACCTCTTCCGGTTCTACTTCGGAGGGATTCGGACGGGTAGCTACCTGTTCATTTTGGATCTCAGATTGCTGAGCCATTGTACCGCTCCTGAATTCGCCCAGTGTAACCTCCATAAATGCCGCACGTCTCATGTTCGGTTGTATGGTATAAAGAAGGGCAATAATAAGAATCACAATATGGATTGCGGCAGTTATAGCAAGCCCAAATCGGTCTTCTTCATCGGTATGGCGTTTTATCCATTCCAGCATTGATTTAATTTCTCTCTGTCGCCATGACAATATTCATATTTAGTGCCTTCCCTATATTCATCGCGCGAACGGCATCATCAACGCGTGCATCACGATCGGCACGTACTACTAACGAAGCATTTGGCTTTTCCTGATACGCAGATCTGATTGCATTCGATAACAACGCTCTGTCCACCTGTTCGCCATCAACAAAAAAGGTGCCTTCGGGCGTAACAGCTACAGAAATTTGTTGTGATTGAGAACTTACACTTGACTCTGCACGCGGTACATTCACTTTAATTCCAAAATTCGTAACGAATGAGGAGGTCAACAGAAAGAAAATCAACAACAGAAGAATAATGTCCGTCAACGATGATTGCGAAAACATCGTCAACGGCTCCATGGTGTCCTTGTCGTCACGGAAATTCATTGTTATGCCTCCTGGTGGCGTTTCTTGGCTGAAGGAGCCTGGAGCAGATCCACAAAGTCAGCGGATGCATTTTCCAGTTCAAAAATCATTCGGTTAATCTTACCTAACAGGTAATTGTAAAAACCATAGGCTATAATTCCCACAATCAAACCGGTGGCTGTAGTAATCAAAGCTTCCCAAATACCGCCGGCAAGTACACTTGGATTTACATTTCCCTGCAGGGATTGAATATCCATAAATGCACGAATCATACCGGTTACCGTACCTGTAAATCCAATCAACGGTGCTACCCCGGCAATTGTTGCAAGCCAGTTCATTCGTTTCTCAAGGGAATAAATTTCCTTTTTGCCCGCATTGTGAATGGCCTCCTCAATATCGCGAATAGGTCTGCCTAAACGACGAATGCCTGCCTTTAGAATTCTGGCAAGAGGTTTATCAAACTGCTCGCAATATTGGATGGCACGCGCCTGGCTACCCGATTTTAACAGCGTTTCTATACTGTTAAGAGTTTGGTTGATATCCATTTTTGAATTTTCGAGCGTTCTCCACCTCTCAGCAATTACATAGATAGCAGCAATGGAAAGCAGGAAAAGTGGAATCATAAGAAGCCCACCCTGAGATAAAATATCGAAGAAAGACATGGTAGTATCTTCCTGGAGCATTTCAGCAAGTGTATCGGCTTCTGTAGTCTGAGCCTGGAGTATTAGGTTATAGATGATATTCATGAAAGTTATTAGTTAGTACGTATTCGTTGAATGAAATTTTGAGTGTTATAGGGAGCCGGGAGCCGGGTTGTGGCTTGTTGAGCATCGCCAAGTGTTTCGAACTGACCTACACTAACGCGCCAAACCTGATTCTCATATACAGTTCTTGAATTTACCACTACTCTGTATCCTCCATCCGTTCGAAGTTGGTTTGCAGCTTCCTGTGCATTTGCTTCGTTTCTGAACGAATGGACTACGATGGAGTAACCGTTGTTTGCTTCTTCAACTACGGATCCCATCAATCCATACAAATTTTGATTGGTCTGCGAAGCAGCAACCGAATTGTCTGACACGATCTCTTCTTCTGTACCTTGATTAGCCCCGGCTTGTTCCATCGAACCTGTCTCTTGATTCTGCATAGCCTGCTGGTCATCTGTTTGAGAACCTGTAAAATCCGTTTCATCTGATCCGACATCGTCAGTTTCATTCATTCCGGATTCCATTTGGGTAGATGTGGATTGTGCCGATTCAAATGAACTTTCCGGTTCCGGACTTATATAAAAGAAATACGCGCCAATGAGTACCGCAATGATTACAATGGCTATCAGGATAAATATGCCAGTATTGTCTTTTTTCCGAACTGGCTGTCTTGAAGCTGTGGGTTTGATATCCGCAACACTTCTTGTTTTCTCCTCTTTTTCTTCTACCGGCTTTTCGAGTGGTTCAAGTGCTTCTTCAGAAAAAGGATCGGTTATCAGATCATCTTCGGTTTCCTCTTCTTCTGTATCCTCATCATCCAAATCGAAGGGAGAATCTTCCTCTTCTTCAGGTTCTTCAACATCAAATACCGGCTTCGGCTCTTCCAGCTCCTCTTCCTCCGGTTCCTCAAAAGGATCGGGGAAAATATCTTCCTCTTCATCATCAATTTCTTCTACGCTGGCTTCATCAGTTTCATCTTCTACTTCTGCATCATCCGGAATAGATGTATCTCGTTCGGGCTTCAGTTCAACCGGTTTCATTCCGGCATATTTAAAACTGATTTCGGTGCTCAGCTCATCAGACGGATCAAACCGTAATTCCCCGTCTTCATTAAAATAAAAAACACCAAATTCTTTTATTTCTAACGCTTTTCCCCGTTTAGCCGCATCTAAAATACGCTCAATAAGCTGATCTAACTGCGTCTCTACTTCTTCCTTGTTCATGCTGGTTTTTTCTACCAGCAAATCCACAAGTTTACTTTTATCAATTGTCATAAGAGATCCTGATATTTGATTTAAATTCAAGAACATCTTCCGGTGGCATCATGACAACTTTCCCATTATCGAATGTTTTTTGATGCTGCTCCTTGTGAACAACTTCAAATTGCCCTAACCCCTCCAGTTCAACGCGATTTTTATTTACGAACTGCTCCCTCATTACATCCTTAAACGCTATTAAGAATTCTCTGTTCATAATTATTTAAAATAGAAACGTAAAACCAACAAAGCCCTGGAATCCGCGTTCCTCGTAACCTTGCCAGAGTTGATAGTTTTCGTTCAATAAATTAACGAGTTTTCCATAGACCCCGAATTGGTCGGTTAAAGACAGCTCAAACCGCCCGCCAATTAACACATATGATGATAAACTTTCGCCGGTATGATCTTCCCTGCCTCCTTTAAATTCTCCCCAACCTTCCAGCAGAAGATTATCTTTAGGCCGTAAAGACAGCGCGGCATTGATACCGATCGTTTCGGTATATGGAATCCGGTCATCGTTCGCGAGTGTTGGAACCTGCCAATATCCATCGGCGCTAAACCAAAGAACATCCGGTTTCAGGTCTTGGGTAAAACCCCCATACACCTTAAAAATCGTGGCATCCTGGAACTCAGCAGAATAGTAGCCGGCGTCGATATCGCTTAACTCCATGGGCTCACTTTCCCGGCTATAATAGAGATAATTTTTGATATCCTGAAAAGAAGCTCCGCCCACAATCTTAGTCCCGTAAAATGGCTCCATCTCCAATTCACCCAACGCCTTCATTTCGTACTGATGCTGGATTGGGGTATTTATATCAAAAAACCGGTTCTCGTTTCGAATATCCGAATAGGTCTGATAAGAAGGACTCGCTGAAGCTTCTACATTAATTTCCAATCCGCGAAAAACGGTATGTTTGATTTGAGCTTTTGGTGAAAAGTAGAAAGTAAAATCGTTCTCAGCGTCCGTTACTCCGCTGGCACCTAATGATACATGTACATCTGTTTTGTAATTAAAAAGACGCTCATAACTTGCGGAAAGTGTACTGACTGACCACGAGTACGTGTCTAAAATAAGTGGATTTGTTTGACCAAAATTTGTCTCAAGATTCAAAGAATGAATTTCATAAAGATGATTTCCAAGTCGGGAATATTCCGCATTTACCCGTCCGCCGGCATCTTTTGCAACTCCTTCAAATGCGCTTAAGCCAGAAGTGGTTGAGTATTCATCATAAAAACCACTGGCTGTTACATTTACACCGGTCATAGATGTGGAGGCAACTTCTACATCTCCCGAGCCTTTAAAACCGAATCTCGAAATTTTTGTATTGGTGTTGAGCAGGTCTTCAATATCAGAATCGAGTTGCAGCTGGTGATTAAAATCAGACACAGCGCCGGCTTTTAAAATCAGATTCGTTCTGTCAGACAAACGATTGAACGATTTTAGCGTAGCATCGGCAAATCTGTACGATGTATTCACGGCCTCATCGTGGCCATCTGATGATGTGAAGTGGAGATCAGTAGAAATCCAGTTACTTTCGCTCAATTTTGCTGTTGCAAATGCGTCCACTTCAGGTGTGATATAACTCCCAACTCCAGCTCGAATAAATCCGTTTTTTGGCGTTGCATATTCCAGCATATCGTATTCCGGTGGTTCAGGCCGACTCAACTCCCCAATCGGCAAATTTGCCACAACTGTTTCTTCATCTTCAATAAAAGGCATTCGGTTCGGGTCGACCTGGAAAACTCTGGGGCGTGGATTAAATCCCAAAATTGGTTGCCGGCGCAATCCCGGAAAACGAGCCTGGAATTGACTTCGAATCTCAATATCCTGCGGATTGATCTCCGGCAATAACGATTGATCTTGTTCGCTCTGATTTTGCTGGGCGAATAGCTGACTTGAGCAAAAGAGAGAGCTTAGTAAAATTGTTCCAATGATAATGCCTTTATGCATAGTATTTGAGATGATTCTGTAGGCTTTTATAAAATATTTCAGCAAATATGAGCTCATTGAACCTGTAACTCCTTAAGATACGATTTGTTCAGAGAAAATTTAACAACTATCCGCATCAACTGGTTTTAAGTGAATAATATTTATCCCACCACAATGAAAGCGGTCCGATGATCAGCACGGTTGCAATGGTTACAGCGTGCGTTACTGTTGCATATGTAAGTGCCTCCACTAAGGGTATTTGATATAACAGGTGTAACGTTTGCTGAACAAACAAGTGATAGGATCCCACACCGCCCGGCGTCGGTACACTAACACCTATCGATGAAACGATGGTCAACACAATTCCATCTTTAAACGTCAGCCCATATATATTCTGCATATTCATCATGTAAAATGGCAAATACGTCATAAATATGTAACCGGTCCAAATCCCAACGGTATACATTAAAAATCTCGGCCAATGCTGTATTCTTCGAATGGAGTTCATTCCTTCTCCAAATGATTTTGCAGCATTAATAATCTTCTTTAAAACCGGATTTTCAATCGTATTCCGTTTATTGAGTACTATCATAAATCTGTAAAACGCTACCATTCCAAGACCGATTCCAACAAATACAATTGGAATCCAGACATATTGTTTCCACGTCCAGTTCTCAACCCCAAATACGGTTTGCAGGATTTGTAAATCGCTAACCAACAGGAATGAAACCAAAAGAATCAGAAAAAACATCGTCAGCAGATCAAAAAAACGTTCGGCCACAATGGTACCGATCAATGTTCCGCTGCTGATTCCCTCCTTGCGGGCAACATAAACCGGGCGGGAAATTTCGCCCAATCGTGGTACAAATGTGTTGACCACATAACCCAACATCACACCGGCAAACAAAGTAGATCTGTGAATCTTTTGGCCGTCTTCCAAGAGAAGCAACCGCCATCGTTCGGCTCGCAAATAGTGGCTTATCGTCAGGGCGATTACAAAAAAGGGAAGCCAATAAAATGTAACGCCGGATATATGATCCCAAAGTTCAGCAAACTCTACATTTCGAAATGCCAGCCAGAGAAAAAAACCGCCAATCAGTACCGAGCCGGTAATTTTAAGAAGCTTGGACTTCATGAAGAACCGTTGCGTAAATCAATCTCCTCTGCGTTCTCGGGGTACTGAAACTGAAAAATATCAGGGGTTTTTTCGACAAACTGTCCCTGGTTAAATGTTGTAATCAGTTCATTTTCAACCTGATCAATCGCTGCAATTTGGGTTGGAATTCCATTTGAATCCAGAAATATGGAGACCTGCATAAATATCGAAAATGGATCGTCTGAGGTAAGTTCTATAACTATTTCATCGCCGATTGCTGTTTCTTCAACCGAGTAAGAATCGTCAACACCCTGAAGCATTCGTGAAGGTGCAAAATCATCTTCCTCCTCAATATAATCGCTGACAATGACCCGATTTTTTGAACCGTCGTACACTCGCGAAATCTCACCATCAACCAGCATGGTGCTTTCTCCGCTTCTCATTTTGTACTGATCTTTTCCTACCCAAATGTATCCTTCCGTGATTTGCTCTTCGCCGGTAAAAGTATCGTGATATTCATGGATAAAATCGGACTCAAATACATATCCGTCTTCAAACCTTTGTTTCAAACGATCGAAGTGAGGCGTATCTTGGGCAGTTCCAAAAGCCGGGGCCAGGAAGCTTAATAACAAGAGAGTAATAATCTGTTTAAATGCCAAGTTCATCAAATATATCTTCCAATTCTTCTTCTTCAGAAATTTTCACGTCTCGTGCTGTACTTCCTTGAAACGGTCCAACTACCTCAGCATTGTATAACTGATCAATAATTCTTCCCGCCCGGTTGTATCCAATTTTTAACTTCCGCTGCAGGAGTGATACGGATCCCTGCTGATGAAGCACCACAAGTTTCGCGGCTTCTTTGAACAGTTCATCAATATCATCCAAAGGATCGGGAATGCCGGAGGTTTCATCTTCAATAACAGGCAGATGAAATGGTTTTTTGTATCCTTTTTGATTGCCGATGTAGGATGTGATCTTCTCCACTTCCGTCGTTGAAACATATGCATTCTGGATACGCGTCATCCCCGCACCATTGGAGAATAACATATCACCACTGCCCACAAGCTGATCGGCACCGCCCGTATCGAGAATTGTACGAGAGTCCACTTTTGATGCCACCTGGTAGGCCATCCGCGCGGGGAAGTTTGCTTTAATTGTACCCGTAATTACGTTTACAGACGGTCGCTGAGTTGCTACCACCAAATGAATCCCAACTGCACGTGCAAGCTGTGCAATTCGCGCAATCGGTTCTTCAATCTGCTTTCCGGCGGTCATCATCAGATCGGCCAGCTCATCAATCACAACCACCATGTAGGGAAGGTGCCTGTGACCCAATTCTTCGTCCAGTTCGCCATCATCAAATTTCTTGTTGTAAGCCTTGATATCACGAACCATCGCCATTTTCAGGAGGTCATACCGTTCGTCCATCTCCTTCGTGATGCTCTGAAGTGTTTCGAGGGCGGCATCCGTATCGGTAATAATAGGTTCATCTGTGCCGGGCAAAAATGCCAGGAAATGATTCTGAATATTTCTATACAGTGAAAGCTCGATTTTCTTCGGGTCAATCAGAACAAACTTCAGATCGTCGGGGTGGCACTTGTACAACAGGCAGGTAATAATGGTGTTTATACCCACCGTCTTCCCCGATCCCGTAGCGCCGGCAATCAACAAGTGAGGCATTTTGTTGAGATCTACCATAAATACTTCGTTCTCAATGGTTTTACCCAATGCGATTGGAAGCGCGTAATCAGTTTCAACAAATTTCTTAGTATTCAGAACCGTTTTGATGTAAACCGTTTCGCGGGTTTTATTCGGCACCTCAATACCCACGGCAGATCGGCCGGGAATCGGTGCCATAATTCGAAGACCGTGAGCGGCAGTCGCCATCTTCAGGTCATTCGCATAACTCTGAATCTTGCTGATTTTCACATCCGGAGCCGGTTCAATTTCATACAGCGTAACCGTCGGCCCAACAATCGCATTGATGCTGAGAATCTCAATTTTATGCCGCTTCAGCTTCTCAAGAATAATTTTCTTGTTGATCTTAATCTCTTCCAGATCAACGTCATTTCCCTCATTTGGAGGAGAGTCCAACAGATCAACCTGCGGGAATTTGTATTTGATAACCGGTACTTCCTTCGCCTTCTGCTTGTTTTTCCGATCCAGCTCTTTCGCGCTCGCTTCTTCATCGCCTTCACCTACAATCACGGAAATCTCTACATCATCATCCTCTTCACTCGGATCCACATTCTTGTCCGTGGTTTTTTCCAGGATAGCTCTCGGCGGTTGATTTTCAAGATCAGCCCGCTCTTTTTGTCGCTCCATCTCTCGCTGCCGGTCTGCCTCTTGAGACTGCTCTACAATTTCATCAATCGACCGTTCCCGGCGTTCGTCTTCTCTTTGTTGAGATGAACTTTTCTTTTGAGCTTCTTCTGCTCGTCGCTGCTGCTCAACTTGATTTTGAGGTTGAGATTTTGACCTAGTTTCGGTCTGAGGCTCCCACGTTTCCTTTTTCTTTTTGGGCTTGAGCTTTTTTAGAAAATCAAAAGAGATATTCGGCGACCATCCTGTGATTCTATCAATACTTTTTTGGATATCGCGATCAATCAAAATAAAAAGTGATACAAAAAGCAGAACGAATAGGATTATGATAGATCCAACTCCCGTCAGATTCTGTAAAACGCTGGAAAAATAGATGCCGGAATTTCCACTCCAGGCGCTTGAATAAGCTTCATATCGATTATAAAACCAACCAACCGTGGTAGACAGCAAGAATACGATCCAAAGACCATATGCAACCGGCCAGGCCAGTTCGTGCACTTTTTCCTGCCTCAAAATAATCCAACCAATTGAAAAAACGATCAACGGAATTAAGATGCTTACATATCCGAAAAGAGTGTTTACAAAAAAGTAGGAGATATACGCACCGAACACACCCAACCAATTGTTTACGCGAAGCGCCGGTCCCTCATCAACCTGTAAAAGATTATCGTAAGAAAGGGACTGAACAATCGCGTAATCATCCGGATGGTAGGAGGCTATACTGAGCAGAAGAAGCACAGATATTGCCATGATCAGGATTCCGGTTACCTCCATTTTGCGGGAGTAATCGAAGCCTTGGAACAACTTATTTGAACTTTTTTTAGCCATCAGTAAGGGTAATCATCCCCTCTTTAAGTCGCGGTAGCATATCGGTTATATCGACCTGGCAGCAATAATCAATATCACTTGTGCCGATGATATCCTTCAGCCGCATTGCGTGATTTGACTGGTGAATTACTGTAGATATATCATCACCATATTTATCATATAAACCAAATGCAACTTTTGCTCCGTCTCGAGAATCGTTTGGTAAATTGCCGTCGCTCATTAAATATATAATATTGCCGGCCAACAACATATCCTCAAATGCCAATCGGCCTTTCCAGCCGGCGCAAACCAATACAATGTCGTTCTCCTGGTTCTGCAATTCTTTAACAATAGCTCCTACATTCAGAAAAGAAGCGATATATGTTTTGGATGATCCCAAGGATTTTTTGATTGCTTTGGTACCATTGGTGGTATTGAAAATCAAGTTTTTACCTTCTACAATCTCTTTTGTGTACTCAAGAGGAGAGTTTCCGAGATCATATCCTTCAATCTTTTCCCCGTCTTTTTCACCGCAGAGCAGATAATTGTCGGAATCCACATTTTGTGCAATCTTACTCGCTTCTCCCATATCTCCTACCGGAATAATAGCTTTTGCACCACTCATAAAAGCGGTGACTATTGTAGAAGATGCTCTGAGTACATCGATAATTACAACTGTTTTATCTCTCAACTCATCTTCCTGGAAGGAGTGTAATGAGTAGAATACATCTAATTTCGTAAGGTTTACCATCTGCAATATTTCTTATTTATCTATTTAAAAAAAGGTGGTTTAACGACGATAGCCGGTACCTGATCCTTCCTGATCTTTATAAATATCTTTTCACTTTCCACGGCCTTTTCCGTCTTCATATATCCCATTCCAATCCCTTTGTTCAAAGAGATGGATTGTGTGCCACTTGTTACGTATCCAATTTTCGTTCCATAATTATCCCGAATCTCATAGCCGGCCCGGGGTATTTTTCGCTCCTCTTGTATTTCAAAACCCATCAGTTTCCGGGGAGCCCCCTTCTCTTTTTGTTCGAGCAATCGTTGTTTGCCGATAAAATCTCCTTTGTCGAATTTTGTCAGCCAGCTCATTCGTGCTTCTATTGGTGTTGTATCTTTGTTGATGTCATTTCCATACAGGGTATAGCCCATTTCAAGTCGAAGGGTATCTCGTGCGCCTAATCCGGCGGGTTCAATTTCGTATTGTTTCCCTGCATCCAAAATTTCATTCCAGATTTTTTTGATATCAGCTTTGTCCGTATCAACATAGAGTTCAAACCCTTTTTCGCCGGTGTACCCGGTTGCTGAGATGATTACATCTTCTTCACCCGCAACGGATCCTCTTTCAAATGTGTAGAATCGTATCGATTCTACGTCAGTATCAGTGAGTTTTTGAAGAATTTTAACGGATGCCGGTCCCTGCAGAGCAATCAACCCAATATTATCAGACTGATTTTCTACATCTGCATCCAGATCATTTTGGTCCTGAATCCATTCAAAATCTTTTTCAATGTTCGATGCATTCACCACCAGCATATACTTTTCATCATCAAGCATATAAACCAACAGATCGTCCACAATTCCGCCGTCTTCATAACACATAGCCGAATATTGAGCTTTGCCCGGCTTCAATACGGATGCGTCATTAATCGTCACTTTTTGAATGAGTTCCAGCGCATCCGGCCCCGAAACCAAAAACTCACCCATGTGTGATACATCAAACAATCCTGCATGTTTCCTGACGGCATTGTGTTCCTGTTTAATTCCGGCATATTGAACGGGCATTTCAAAGCCGCCAAAATCGGTTAACCGTGCCCCGAGTTGTTCGTGCTCTGAATGTAATGGTGTTTGTTTTAGAATCGTATCGGTTTGCATAGGTCTGATTTTTTTGGTCTGATTCAGATGTCATCCCTTCAAAATAACGGTTTAATCGCTGATGACAGAACGAATTCCTGATTCCGGAGTTGTGGTCAAGCCGATTACGTCTCGTTATTTAAGTTTTTTCTCACGTCAAGTTAACCAATCTCAAAATCTTATCACAGCCAATTGGAATCTACAAATACAATATATCGTTTAGTTTGCCTCACAATCTACTTATCTTTAAAAGGTATAAACTTTAAGATTTAAATGAACCTATGTCTATCCACAAAGAAGAGGTAAAAAGTGCCCTCTCACAAGTACTCCATCCAACCTATAACAAAGACCTGGTAACATTAGACTTAGTCCAGGATCTTATCACTCAGGATAAGTACATTGCTTTTACTCTTGAGCTTCCTAAAAAAGACGATAAGCTTGCAAACAAACTCAAGAACGATTGCGAAGCTGCCGTCAAGAAATTTATTGATCCCGAAGCGGTCGTAGATATCACGGTTGGAATAAATATTTCAAAACAGCGCGAGCTTGAGGGCGATGATCAGGAGGGGCAAGACCAGCAACAACAACACAAGCAGCCTGTTCTGCCCGGTGTTAAAAATGTGATTGCAGTGGCATCCGGCAAAGGTGGTGTTGGCAAATCTACGGTTGCAGCAAACCTTGCTGTATCGATTGCTCAAACCGGTGCAAAAGTTGGCCTTTTGGATACAGACATTTATGGACCCAGCATTCCAACAATGTTTGGTGTGCACGAACGGCCAAATATCACCACTCAAAAGAAACTCGTTCCGATTGAAAAACATGGCGTCCATCTGGTTTCAATGGGTTTTTTGGTTGATACCGACCAGGCGATGATCTGGCGCGGACCAATGGTGACCAGCGCCGTCAAGCAGTTTATGCAAGAAGTTGAATGGGGGGAATTGGATTATTTGGTTTTGGATTTGCCCCCGGGGACCGGTGATATTCAATTAACCATTGTGCAAACCGTGCCTTTAACCGGGGCTGTGGTTGTATCTACCCCACAAAATGTAGCACTTGATGATGCCCGAAAAGGCGTGGCTATGTTTGGAAAAGTAAATGTACCTGTATTAGGGATTATTGAAAATATGTCGTACTTCGTACCGGAAGATATGCCAGAGAAAAAATATTACATTTTTGGCAAACACGGCGCGCGAAATTTGGCTAAGAAACTGGAAGTGCCGTTTCTGGGTGAAATTCCTCTGAGAGAAAATGTCCGTAAGACCAGTGATTCCGGAACCCCGATTGTTGCTCAGGATCCAACATCCGCCTCCGGAATTTGTTTTAAAGAGATTGCCAATCGCGTTCAACAATCCCTTGCTGTACGAAAGCAGGAACAGGGAGAAACAGAAAAAATTGATATCAAGATTCGTCCCTGATGAAATCAGGCTCGTTTCTGATGCGGAGATAAATAATTGCCTGAAGAAAAATCACCTGAAAACAAAAAAAATGTGCGCTCTTTCATCGAATGGGGCGTACTTTTGGCGATAGTACTCGTTCTTTATTTAACGGGATGGCACACGCAAGTAATTGGAACTCTGCAGAGAGGAGTCCTCGCAACCGGACTGATCACACCTGACATCCCCGAAAATACAACCGGTTTTGAATCCGCAAATCTTGATTTTTACTTCACTGACAAGTCCGGAGCAGTTCAATCACTCCACGATTTTAAAGGTGACGTGATTTTCATGAATATTTGGGCTACCTGGTGCCCGCCCTGCATCGCAGAAATGCCATCCATAAATTCTCTTCATAAGAATTTTAAAGATGATGAAAATGTCTCATTCATTTTAGTTTCTGTGGATGAAGATTTTGCAAAAGCAAAGAAATTTATGAAGAGTCGCGAATACGATCTTCCTATCTATCACTATCGATCGAAAACAGCGGGTACATATCAAAGTTCAGCAATTCCAACAACGTATATCATTTCACCGGATTCGGAAATTGTTTTGCAGAAGGAGGGATTTGCGAAATACGATACGGACGAGTTTAAAACATTTTTGAGAAAGCTCTCAATGTGAAGAAATACTTTTTTTGAGAACTGAAATCGAGGTTAGTAGGAATAAAAATAGAACCGGAGCACATTCATATATCCATTCGGTTTGAATGAGATACACAACAAAAGTCGCGGCAATTTTTCGACTTTAACTCCGATTCCACCGTAGTGGTTTCGATGTCTGTGCTCAATTGTAATTAGCACAATTCCGCAACGTTTGTCAATACCTTCCAATCATTATTTTCCCACAACTTTTCCACCGAGTTATCCACACTTTTTGTGGATAACTTTTAACCTACCTCACATACATCAGCTTCCCGGATTTTGCCACACCATTTACAACAATCCGGTAAATGTATATTCCGCTTGAAAGGCCGTTCATATCCACCAATTCCGCATACCTGCGTGCATCAAGTTCCGCATCAACAATTGGTTGTAAGTGTTGGCCCGAAACTGTAAACAGATCTAATTTAACATGAGATCTCTCAGAAATTGCAAATTCAATGGTTGGGTTTCCCACATTGTCGGAGTTGCCTACAACAAACGGATTTGGGTAGCTTTGGTCAAGCTCAACTACTTGTCCGGAATCTAAAGATTCGCCCACTAACGAAATGGTATATGGCGAAGGGAGGTTACTTGCGTCATGATTGATGGAAAGTGTTGCTTGATGTCTGCTGTCTTCCGTGGGGACATATGTGATAATAAATTCTTGAGATTCTCCCGGGTCAAGAGAAAAGCTATTGTCTCCTTCAATTGAAAACTGATCACTGTTTAACTCCACAGATCCGCTTAAAGTTGATTCGGCATCCTCCCGATTTGAAATGATAAAGGTGGCTTCGGCAGTTTCTCCTGAATTTAATACGCCAAAATTCAGGTCCGACTGGTTTGTTACGAGTATTGCCGAGGGAATCAGATCAACGCATGCCTCCCCAAGAGGCCATCCCATATCACTCAGAACTCCACAAAACAACGGCCCCGGAGAATGTACAGCGAATGTGCGGTCAATAAACGGTAACATCAGCGCATTAATCGACTGACGAAATGTAGCCTGATCGAAATGAGAATAGCTGGATCCTTCATCAAAAGGGTCAGGAGAATACAATCTTGCGCGATCGGGGCCGGGTCCGCTAAGAGCTCTATTTGCATCCCGACCATCAAAGTAAATTCCCTCTTCTTCGCCAATCAAGGCACTATAAAGTTCCCCGGACGGATTTGGATAGACCTGGGCGTTAATCAGATTATTGTAATCACCATCTACAGTAAAACGGTCGTAAATAAGCGGATCAGAATCATTCCCAACTCCCCATTCGCCCGTATCGGTATCATTATCACCGTTCATACTGCCAAGAAATCCAATACCGTGACCAATTTCGTGAAGCACAACTGTCACAAAGTCGGATTTGTTTTCCGGTACATTGGCATCAGTTCCAAAATACCAATCGTCAAAATCGCACTGAACGTTCATGTCGATATCATACTCAACCCCATCCAATTGTTCGCGAATGGCCTGCCCGGTCAAAGCACTCAGCTGGGCAAGAGTGTACCACGTATTCTCGACGATATTCGGATTTTCGGAACCAATTTGTACGATCTGAGACGGACGTGCACTCCCGAGTGTATTTCCCTCTAAACTCATCCAATTTGCATTCACTTTGATGGGTACATCTGATGAAATATGTTCCGACCAAATTGAAAGCGCAAATTCAAAAGCTGTCTTAGCTTGTTGTGGCCACGCTTCACCATCGCAAGAACTAAAATAATCTACCTGGAAATTCGACTGTGCTTTACTTTTAATTCTCTCTAAAACTTCCTCGCTGGATCGTACAAAAAAGTGAGCATTGATATTTGTCGGTGGAAGTTTACAGATATGCTTTGTTGGGCGGGAATCAATGATTTTAACATCACCGTTTATTGCACTTTGGGCTTGTAGCAGCGAGAGTCCAACAACCGGACAAATGAGGATTAACAGAAGTAGTTTTTTGAGCATCTGATTAAAGTTCAAAACTGTATGTAGATTTTGTCCGGTATCAAAAGTATAACTTTAAAAGGTTCCGCTGTATGTTCGTAATTAATTATCAATCGTTCAATTCTAAAAATGACGGAAGGAATAGTCTCAATTTCCAAACGCTTTCGGGCTGATATCAGTTTATCAAATGTATTTGAAAAATGTTTTTCACAATTCCTGAATTGTAATTCTGTCACGTATGGGTTCAGAAATTAAAAGATCTACACTCTCAAAAATATTCGGCCTTATTTTTTGGATTGGGATTTGTTACCTCGTCGCCTGGCTCGGTGCACAAGTCTCACCGGGAATTGCACCGGCGGATTGGTATAACTCTCTGAACAAACCATCCTGGAATCCGCCAAGCTGGGTGTTTGGACCGGTATGGACTACATTATACACATTGATGGGAATTGCAGCCTGGTTAGTTTGGAAGAAGTTTGGTTTCAAATATGCAAAACCTGCACTATCAGTTTTTCTTATTCAACTTGTTTTGAATGGTCTATGGTCGCAACTTTTCTTTGGGTTGAAATCTCCCGGATGGGCATTTCTGGAGATATTTTTTCTGCTTGCAACTATCCTTTTAACGACCTTTTTGTTTTCAAAAAAAGTAAAAGCAGCGGCTTGGTTAATGGTGCCCTACATTCTGTGGGTTGCTTTTGCAACCGTGTTGAATGGCACCATCTGGTGGATTAATCCGTGATTTATTTGATGATCGCCATCTTCTGAACTTCCATAAAATCTCCGGCAACAATACGAATAAAGTAGGTTCCGGAAGCATATCCGGCAGCTTGAAGTTGTTCAAAATAAACGCCGGGTTGTCGTTCTTCGTCCACCAAAGTAGCGATTCGTCTTCCAACCGTATCAAAAACATCCAGCGTTACGTCACTATTTTCAGCGAGTTGAAACCGAATAGTCGTAGAAGCATTAAACGGGTTGGGATAGTTCGGCATAATTGCCGTCTCCTGAACAACTGTTGTAAACTGTTGCGGTTCTGTCCAGTCGCTTTCGCCACCCACATTTGTTGCCTTTACGCGCCAGTAATAGATCATGGCATATTCCAGCGGGCTATTAACCGTCACCGATTCTTCCGAGCTATTTAGCTCTTGCACAGTTTCTGATGGAAAGCTTTCATCCAGCGATACCTGGATTACATACTCTGCCGCACGGACGCTTTCCTGCCAGGTAAATGTTGTATTCACCGGAACCTGGCTTTCATTTTCAGTGGGCGTACTTAACGTTACGGGTTCGGGTTTTTCAATGATGGTAGTAAACGACCGAACCTCACTCCAATCTCCCGGTCCGGCTGCATTCACACCTCTAACCCGCCAGTAGTAGGTAGTAGAAAATTCAAGATTCTGCGTAGCACCTAATCTTGGAGCCCTAACCGTTCTGTTGAATGTTACAGGAGAAAAATCAGGATTTTTAGCGATCTCAATTTCGTACTCATCTGCTCGATTTGCTTCCTGCCAAGTCAACTCAAATCCCGGTCTTAACTGCACAGCTCCGTCTTCCGGTGAATTAAGAGCAATGGAGTCAGGCGGTCTGTTCGCTGTTGTAAAAGTATATTTGCCGCTAAAGGTACTGTTCCCTCCGGGACTGATTGCCTGGACTCTCCAAAAATACAGAGTATTGAAATCCAGAGTTTCTTCTACTTCGTAGGAGTTATCAGAAACAGTTTCATCGATTACGAGGTTTGTAAATGAAAAGTTCTCAGATAATTGAACCCGATATTCTGTCGCGCCTTCAACAAAATCCCAGGCCAGTGTTGGGTTTACTGAATTATTAACCGAGCCATTAAATGGGGTGGTAAGCTCAGGTCGGTCCAGGAACCCGGGCTCCGGCAATTGGTCTATACATGCCTGACCCAGCGGCCATCCCGTATCCCGAAAGATTCCGCAAGTTACCGGCCCCGGACTGTGGGCTGCTAAACCGCGTTCAAGTTGAGGCCTCATCAACGCATTTGAAGTTCCGCTAAAATATTGTTGATCGAGATGGGAATAGCTTGAACCTTGGGAAAATGGCTCAGGAGAATAGAGAGGAACACGCATCTCATTATTTGCATACCGTGCATCCGTTCCGCTAAAATATACGCCACCATTTAAGCCTACCAATGCATCATATAAATCACCAGATTGGCGCGGAAAAATATCCTCATTGATCAACTGTCTAAAACTTCCATCCAGAGTAAACTGATCAAAAATGAAAGGGAAATCTTGTGAACCAGCGCCCCAACTGGCTACCTGGGCAGTAGGGTTTCCAGTCATACTTCCCGTAAATCCTAACCCATGGCCAATCTCGTGCAATAATACAGTTACAATATCATATGAGTTGGCCGGCGGATTTGCATCCGTTCCGAAATACCAATTTGTAAATTCACAGCTCATATTCACCACGATATCATAATCCACATCAAATTGAGCTGCTAAATCTGTCTCAGTAATTGCGCTGGCCTGGGCAATAGGATACCACGTATTCTGTAATGTCCCCTCTACTCCCAAATCAGAAATGAGAGTTGTTGGGCTGGCGCTTCCTAACACATTTTCACCAAGTGCAGCCCATGTAGCTTCAATCCTGATAGGAATTGTACTTTCAATATGAGATTCCCATACACTAACAGCATACTCAAATGCTGTTTTAGCTTCCTCCGGCCAAGCCTCTCCTTCACAATCGTTTACATAATCAATATTAAAAGATGCGGTCTGCTTGGCGTTAGGTATTCCTTTCCTGCGAGTAGATTGTTCCGGAACATATTTAAAGTCAGTACTTACATCGGTGGGATGAAGAATACAAACTTCTGCATGATCTTCATCATCAAGCCTCATTATATGCGCCGACTCTACCTGCTGACTATATCCTGAATGAGCTAAAACACAGAAGAAGAGAAGTATACCTGTAAACCGAAAAGAAGAAAACTGCATAAGCTGAATCTAAAGTTAAAACATCGCTCGAGTGGCAGAGCAAAATACACAAATCGCACAAAAAGTATACACTCAGTAATTAATTCCTGCCGGATTACATCTCTTTGTGAGAATAGATTTTTTATGAAAATCGATCCGCCAACCTATTGATCAAATAGCCACTCTCTTTTAGGGCCTGGGAGGCAAAACTCCCAAAGAAATCCGTTACGGCCTCAAACTCTCTTACAAAGCCTTTTTTATCATCTTTCTCAACCATCTCCATCAGTTTTTTCTGATGATTAAAGAAGGAAAGAAGCAATTCGCGACGCTCTTTATTTGAGAATACAATATCGGCATACAATTCTGCATCCTGGGCAAAAATACGTCCGGTCATCATTAATTCAGCCCGGTAGATAGGACTCGAATATTCTAACATCTCCGCCGGATTCAAATCATACTCTTTCATGAATGATCCGTGCAACAGTGCCACAAAGTGCCGCAATCCCTGGACCAAGTGCATCACATGATCATGTTTTTCAGGATCGGCTTCAATAATCCTCATTCCCCAAAGTTCGCACTGTTCTTTAAACCACATAGCTTTCTCCGAATCGCGTCCCGCACAAAATACCATCAACTGTTTGGAGAGGTTTGGAACGTCCGGACCATGCATGGGATGAAGTGAAACCACCGGTCCTTCATGTGCATCCAGCATCGCCTTTAATGGTTCTGATTTATTACTGGTAAAATCAGCCAAAATGGTATCCGGTTTTAATTTCGGTGCAATTCTTTCAATCACAGCGGTGGTTACATGGATAGGAACCGTAACAATTACCATATCAAGTTTTGGCAAAATCTCTTCCAGCTCGTACCAATTCCCCTTGTCGATACTATAAGCTACATGTCCGCTGCTTTCAGTAAATTTTCTGTAGAGAGAACCCATTCCGCCTTCACCACCAACGTACAGAATGTGTTTAGGTTCTGTAGTTGAACGAGGAAATTTATCGGCCGATTGAGCCGCACGAGAAGCTGCCATAATCATTCGCAGAAAATCTTCCGCCCAATCCGGATCCAGACCCCGCGATTTTGCCTTCTCCCGAAAAACATCTGTTTTTTCATGTTCCCGACGAGCCACAAACACCGGAAGCTGTTTCTCTACTTTTCGCTTTAGCACGTCCTGAACAACCTCCTTGCGCTGTTGAAGCAGATCCAGTATCTGATCATCAATCTGATCAATTTTACTTCGCTCCTCTTTCAACTCCTTCTTATCAACCATTGTATTTTAAAACCACCTATTGTGCAATTAAAGCCTTATTCCTATTAACTTGTTGAACCGTAAAAGTTAAAACTATCTGTGCGATATTGGTAAAAAACATTCGGAGCATTTTATAATCGCAATTCGAAACGGACCATATATCCAAATCCATCAATGGAACCGAGAGGATGACGCTGGTAATCCTGATTGAAAAGGTTGTTCAGCATAAACACAATCCTCATTCGCTGCTCCCAAAACCATTTTGCAAAGATCAGATCCATATTCAGGCCGGGAGCAATATCATTATCGAACTGAAAGAACTGGAATGGAAATTGAACATTGAACGTGCGATTGAGTTCTCCATCCAACCGCCGATATTCGTCCCAAACGGTTTCGGTTTGATATTCAAGATTCAGCCGCATCTCTAAATCAGGAAATGGATTATAAACCGAAGTATGCC
>CAYRDO010000043.1:0-22251 GCA_964422985.1 uncultured Rhodohalobacter sp.
CAGTTGGGGACGCGAAAAATCAATTCAGAGATCTGCTGAGTGATCGGGCAAAATCACTGAATGTGGGTTATGGATTGAATGAGGATACTGAAATGGGCCCCGTAATTTCGTCACAAAGCAAAGACCGAATCGAGAAATTATTAGAGGATGATGTGGAGTTCCTGGTTGATGGACGATATCCAAAAGGTGGTGATTTTGACCGAGGGAATTTCATCAAACCAACAGTTTTAGACAACCTCCCTCCTCGTCACAAATTGGCCACTACAGAGATCTTCGGCCCTGTTCTCTCCCTTATGCATGTTGACACCGTTGATGATGCTATAGAACTCGTAAACTCCGGTGCGTATGGTAATATGGCTTGTCTGTTTACATCCAGTGGGGCGAATGCCCGAAAATTCCGATATGAAGCTGAAGCCGGGAATATTGGTATCAATATTGGGGTGGCTGCGCCAATGGCATTCTTCCCGTTCAGTGGTTGGAAAGACAGCTTTTTTGGCGACCTTCACGGGCAAGGAAGAAACGCTTTTGAATTTTTTACGAGACAAAAAGTTGTCGTTGAGAGATGGCCAGACCACTGGAGTCGAAAATTTTAAACCTCTAACATAGGCTATTCATCATGAAAGTTGCGAATGCGCCCTGTTCCTGGGGAGTTCTGGAATTTGGATTGGAAGGAAAAACCGCAGGTTATCAAACTGTTCTAAAAGAGATGTCCGATACCGGATACATCGGGACGGAATTAGGGGATTGGGGTTTTATGCCAACAGATCCAACTTTACTTAAAGAATCACTCTCTGAACAAAATTTGGACCTGATAGGTGCTTTTGTGCCTGTAAACTTCATCAATCCCATTGCGCATGAACGCGGCGCCCGAACAGCAATAAAAACTGCGGCTCTTCTAAGTGCTGTCAATCCGGATGAAGCAAAGATTGTACTCTCCGATGAAAATGGAAAAAATCCAATTCGAAAAAAATTGGCCGGACGAATTAAACCTGAACACGGTTTAAAAATCTCTGACTGGGATGTTTTTGCGGAAGGAGTTGAATTTGTTGCCAAACGAGTTTTAGAGGAAACAGGCGTACAATGTGTTTTCCATCACCATTGTGCCGGTTTTGTTGAAACACCTCAAGAGATAGAAACGCTGATGAAGCGAACAGATCCCAAACTCATCAGCCTTTGTTTCGATACCGGCCATTATGCTTTTGGCGGCGGCGATCCTGTCCAGGGATTGAAAAGGTTTTCAGACAGAATCAATCACGTCCATTTTAAAGACTGGGATCAGAAGTTATCTGAAAAATCAGCCGAACAGGAATGGGATTATTTTGAGTCGGTGGGAAATGGAATATTCTGTGAACTGGGGAAAGGCTCCATCAATTTTGAAGCTGTTCTGAAAGAGTTAAGAGCCCAAAATTACGATGGCTGGATTGTAGTAGAACAAGATATTCTACCCGGCATGGGAAGTCCAAAAGAGAGCGCAAAACGAAATCGGGATTTTTTGGAATCTATTGGGATTTAGGTAAAAATCTGACATTTTCGGCTGTCGAATTTTTGAGATGAAACATTGGATGTCAGATTCGGCAGACGAAAAAAGACAATCGTCAGCCGAAAAGCTCAGCCTCAACTTTCTATAATTACTTACATCTCAAGCTCTTTGATCTTCTCATCAGGATCCATCAAATACGTTCTGAGTGTGCCGTTCTTGAGTTTTTCAACAACCCGAAATCCTTTGTAATCCGTACCCCAGCTTCCGCCGAAATGACCATCAAACATGAATGGTATCTCTCCTTCTATCTTCACATCATCCACATCATGATCATGACCATTAAAAACAGCCGTAACATTATCATATCCACTCAATAATTGATGAAATTCCGGGCAACTGATTCCATGAGTCGTCCATTTATTGGGGGTGATATGAAGGAAGATGTAGATCTCATTAGCAGTTTTATATTGGTTTAGTTGTTGCTCAAACCATTGCATATCCGGGCATAGATAATCACCATCTACATTCGAGGTTGTTCCCAATAAGATTACCCGATCTTCAAATTCAACAACATGATTTTGCGGATACCCCCATGTCTCTTCCCAAATCTCCGGAGTCACCATATCGTGATTTCCCTTAGTGACATAAAACGGAAGCTTAGATTTGGACAACACTTGATAAGCGGGCTTTATAAACTGCGGATCATCATGAATGATATCTCCATTATAAACCACAAATTCAGAAGGAAACAGCGAGTGATACTTGTTAACCTTCTCCACAATCGTGGAGAAAAATGTTTCATAATCGGTATCAGGCTGACCATAATGTCCATCAGAAGCTACTGTAAAACGAAACTCAACATCCTGATTGGAAAGGTTAAATAAACCTGGAAATAATTTCCCGTTAAGAACAAAAAACCCACCAACCGTTACCTTCCGTAAAAAATCTCGCCTTTTCATATTACCAATTACGTTATCAAGTGACTGCAAATATATTATTTGAATATAAAACTAGATTAACCTCTCCATTTTTTTATTGATAAATATGCAAGATTAGTATTAATTTGTTCAATATTAAACAAAAGATACGGGTTGCCGCTTTCACGCAGCAACCCGCTTTTTTGGTACTTTCCCAAGCTACGATGGGGACTTAGATCAGAAGTGGTTAGGAGCACTTCTGATTTTTTTATGTAGGATTTTTAAAATCTGTTTCTATGCTTTTGTTTGTTTGAAATAATCCCTCTGTCTTTTTCTCACTTCTTCATACTCTTTCCTGGCTTTTTTGGCTGATTCTGTTTCAGCCACTTCAGCAACAGGAACATCCCACCAGGATTCATAACCCGGTACTTTTTGCTCCTTATCTACAGATACGACGATCACCTGTGTTTTCTCTGCTTTGTATGATTTTTGAAGCGCACCTTCCAGTTCATCATAATTCTCAGCCGTATGGACATCCACTCCATAACTCTTTGCATTCATCACAAAATCCAGAGGCAAATATTCTCCATCCAATTGGTCGGAATTCTTATCTCGGTATCGATAATTAGTACCAAACCCTTGGGAACCGACGGATTCGGAAAGGGATCCAATGCTTCCGTACCCATGATTATCGAGCAGGACTACCGTAATCTTAATTCCTTCCTGGATCGCTGTAATCAATTCAGAAGAAAGCATTTGATAGGAACCGTCTCCTACCATCACAATTACCTCTTTATCTGGCTTGGCCATCTTCACTCCTAGCCCGCCGGCAATCTCATATCCCATGCAGGAATACCCATACTCCAGATGGTATCCTCCCGGTTGATACGGCTTCCATAATTTATGGAGATCACCCGGTAAACTCCCTGCGGCACATATAACTACTGAATCTTTTCCTGCCGTTTCATTTACAACTCCAATTACATTGGGTTGCTGTAATACTTGATTCGTCTCAAGATTGGTTACCCGCTTAATTTCTTCTTCCCACTCACTCTTTCGCTGGCAAGCTTTGGATCGATACGAGTCGTAAACTATATATCCTTCAAGAGCTTCATCGAGCATTTCCAGGGTTACTTTCGCATCACCAATTAACGATAAAGCTGAAAGTTTGTGAGCGTCCATCGAGTTGACATTGATACTAATAAACTTCACATCAGGATTTTGGAACTGGCTTTTTGAAGATGTCGTAAAATCACTCAAACGAGTTCCGATCAGAATCACCAGATCTGCTTCAGAAGCAGTTTGGTTCGATGCCAAACTTCCGGTCGCTCCCACCGCACCGAGATTCATTGAATGATCAAAAGGAAGACTGCTTTTCCCCGCTTGCGTTTCTCCAACAGGAATTCCGGTCCGATCTACAAAATTTTTGAGAACATCTGTGGCCTCACTATAAAGTACACCGCCACCGGCAATGATAAACGGCTTCTCAGCTTGTTTGATCAACGAAACGGCTTCTTTAAATGAACCTTCGTCCGGACGGTTTCTGGGAATGGTCCACACCCGTTTTTCAAACTGATCGGTGTTATATTCATGAGCTTCTGTCTGAACATCTTGAGGCAAGCATAGTGTCACCGCACCGGTCTCGGCCGGAGAGGTCAGAACCCGCATCGCCTCAAGCATCGACCATGGAAGTTGGTCCGGACGATTAATTCGATCCCAATACTTCGATACCGGCTGAAAAGCATTATTTACCGAAATATCCTGACTCATCGGGTGTTCGAGCTGCTGAAGAACGGGACCCACATTTCGGCGGGCGAAGAAATCACTCGGCAGTAACAGCAGTGGAATCCGGTTGATAGTCGCGGTTGCTGCACCGGTTATCATATTGGTTGAACCGGGACCAATGGATGCCGCACAAGCAAAAGCCTGCAACCGGTTCTTAGCCTTCGCATAGGCAATACTTGTATGCGTCATGGACTGCTCATTCCTGCAAAGATAGTACGGCATCTCCGGATATTGATGCAGCGCCTGTGCAATTCCGGCCACATTTCCGTGACCGAAAATTCCCCAAACTCCTTTCAAGAATTGATGTTCAACACCATCACGTTTTACGTACTGATTTTGCAAGAATTTTATAAGTGCCTGAGCGGTCGTTAATTTGGTTGTCTTACTCATTATATGGATCCCTTTTGATTGATTATTATGATGCAGGAACTTTATTTCTGTGAACCACTTTGCCGATCGATTCAGCCATTTCAAGTGGCTCAGAATCTTTCGGATACAACATATTTCGGCCGATCATCGTCCCGCGAACCTGATGACCGGTATCCATCGCTTTCTGAATATTTCCAAGAAACTCCTCTTTTGAATGGCTCTTCCCTCCTCCCAAAATAACCGTAGGAAGCGTTGTTGATGCGACCACGCGATCAAATTCTTCTGTGAATGGAATCTTCAGCCAAACATTTCTGCTGCTGTCTCCTAATGCGGATGAAACACTTATCAATTGAATTAGTAATTCCGGATCGGCAACCACTTTATATCCGTTTTCAGTTTGAACGACCGGCAACGGCTCGATGAAAATCGGGCGGTCGATCGTGTTCATATCCCGAATTCCATCAGCACAATATTGAATCGTTTTGAGAGAATTTTCATCATCTAAATTCACCCTCAATAACATTTTGGTGGCATCAATTCCATATTGAACGCACGTACTCGCATTTGGTCCGGTGATCGGATCATCCAATTCCCAAGCCGATCCCGGAAGTCCACCTCGGTTGAAACTTCCGATCAGAAGTTTGTTATCGAGAAAACCTTCGCCGGTTTCGCTTTTCAGGCCGTGTATAATCAACAATTCTTCAAGGATATCCATCGTGCCCAATACACCATCTACCCATTCTGATTGCAAAATTTGGGTCAGACGTGCCAACAGATCGTGCCGATCCGCCATTGCCAGCGGATCGTTTCCGGCCGACAAACTTCCCCTTGCCGGATGATCACAAGCCACAATATTGATCGAACTACTGCCTGTAAATTCCTCTCGCCGATTTCTCTGTTCTGCTACATGTAAAGAAAAATTCGGATCGATTAACCGCTTTTCTGTGATCTGCTCAAACAGGCTTTTTGAAATAATGTTATCCTTCTGAAAGGAACTCATAATCCACCGTGTTCTTGTATAAATGATTGAATTTTTTCTTGTGTCGGCATGAAATTCGCACATCCATGCTGGGTGACCAGATATGCGCCGCACGCATTGGCGAATCGAACAGTTTTATACCAATCCCATCCGTTTAAAAATCCATAGAATAACCCGCCGGCAAAGCCGTCGCCGGCTCCGAGCGTATTCACTACCTCTACAGGAAATCCGGGAACGTGTACTTTTTCATCGCTGGACTGTTCAAACATGTAACATCCGTCCGTTCCTGATTTTTGAAAGAGTCTCTTCGGTCCTTTTTTTAACAATGTTTGAATACTCTCCATGAGATCTGCTTCAACCTTCGATTCATTGACTTGGGAATGTTCAATCTCAGCTTTTCCGGTTCCTTTAAAGGCAGCAGCTTTGATCTCCGTATCCGTCCCAATTACATAATCAACCGATGGTAACACAGACCGAATAGCCGAACCAAAGGTTTGAACATTTGGCCACTGATCTGCTCGAAAGTCAATATCCAAAAAGACTGAAACGCCTTTTTCTGATGCAATTTCCGCCGCATAGGTCGTCGCTGTTCGGGATGGTTCTAAACTTAATCCCGTTCCGCTAATCAAGAACGCTTTGAACTTTTCAATCGGGATATTCTGAACATCCTCAACTGTTAGTGCGATATCTGCACAATTATCTCGGTAATAGACGAGTGGAAATTTATCCGGGGGTTCAATTCCTAATATCACTGCGCTGCTTCGGCGACCCGGTTTTCGAACGGTGTACCTCCGGTCAATATCTTCGTTATCGAGAAAATTCAGAATAAAATCGCCTACAGGATCTTCTCCCACGCCGGTAAACAGCGAAGATTTGACGCCAAGTCGTCGGGCTGCCGTACTGATATTCGTTGGACAACCGCCCACAAAAGCCGAAAACTCCGTGATCTCTTCGAACGGCGCACCGATGTCGTTGGAGTAGAGATCGATACAACTTCTACCCATACAAAGGAGATCGTATGAAGGTTCGTCGGTCATTCGTTCACAAATTCAGGTTGGGTGTTCACATCACTCCAGGATCGCTCCATGGATGGATCCAGCGTAGCCATAATCCATACAAAATTGATCGGATAGCCGGGAATCGCCACATTCGGGTGATATCCTTTTTTGATCACAACGGCATCGTTGTTATAGACCGGACCGAGGTATTCCGGCTTCTCGATATCCTCGTACACCAATTGAATTCCAAAAGAAGGCGGAGGCATTTCAAAGTAGAGGTAGATCTCTTCTTTTGTGGCTGCGTGCTCGTGCGGTGCCCAGCTTGTCCAGTTTCCATCCTTACTGAAAATCAGTCCGCATAACAAACGCTTCGCCGGGACATTTTCATCGATCAGTCGATGGATTTTTCGATGGCAGCCATCAAATCCAAGATCTTGCGTTAACTCTTCATCTTCATTGAGTTCAGCGAATGGAACATAAACGGCTGAACCGGTTTCGTCAGATGGTGCGGTACATTCAACCAGGTCAAAATTCTCGCCCGTTTTTTTGATAGTTCCTTCATTTCCCGGTGGGACAAAAAGTGTATCGTATGGTTTCATTTTATGTGAATCACCGTTCAGTGTTACTTCTCCCTGTCCGGCCAAGCAGATCAAAGCTGACTCAAAATCGGGGTTTTTATAACCCACTTCCGGTTCCTCAGCATTCAAAATAATTCGAGCATATCCAAGGCATTCCAAATCGGAATTTTCCGGGGTGATGATCCAGTTTCTGCCGGTTTGATCAGCTGTATTTTTGAAAAGAACATTCTTCTTACTCATAATCAATTCACCATTTTCTCTTTGGTTTCAAATTTCGGTTCGAATTCCATTTCTGAATTGTTGATGACCACGGGTTTCTTCTCCTCAAACGAAGCTCTTGCAGCATGTCCCACTAACAGAGCCCGTTCTCCATCTTGAATGGTAATGGATGGCTCATTTTCAGCTACTGCTTTGTCTACAAAGTCTTTTAACTGTGTGATGTACGACTTCTCAAAACGCTCCATGAAAAATGGCACCGTATCATGCGTGATGGCATTTTTCTTCATCACATAAATCGGAGTTTCTCTCAGGTAACCAATCTGAATGGTGCCTTCCGTTCCTAAAATCTCTGTATGGATGTCGTAACCATAAATGCCGCTTCGACTCATATCAACTGCACCAAGAGTTCCAGATTCAAAAGTCAGATTAGAGATTGCGTTGTCAATTTCATTGATCGATTCCATCTCCGGATATTTCAACCGATTCCCTATACTGTAAACTTCAGACACATCGCCCATAAACCATCTGGCCAGATCAAAATCGTGAATGCCCATATCCAGGAAGAGTCCGCCACTTTTCTTTGGATCGGCAAATTCCAGACTGGGTCGTTCGGGATCGCGGGATGTTGATTTGAATACGATTGGATCACCAATTTCGCCATCCAAAATTCGTTTTTTTGCTGCAGCATATCCGCTGTCAAAACGCCGCATAAAACCCATATGAAAAAATACTCCATTCTTCTCCACGTACTGCTTCATCTCAATCGCTTCATCCAGAGATATTGAGAGAGGTTTTTCACAAAAAATGATCAAACCTTTTTTGGCTGAATCAATCACAACATCTTTGTGAGTACTTGTTGGACTTGCCACGACAACCGCCTGTAGATCGTTCAATTCAAGCAGATCGCGGTGATCCGTAAAACAGTTTTTGATTCCGTATTCAGCCCCAATTTTTTTGACTTTGTCTCCATCTGCATCAACAATTCCAACTACATTTGCTTTTGGTATTTGATGAGAAAGATACTCTACGTAAAGACTCCCGAGCCGTCCCAACCCGACAATCCCAATATTAATTTTTGCATTCATAGTAGTCTCCTTACTTCTTAATTGTCCAGGGTTTCAGAGGTAACCAGTTCAATTTCAATTGTGATATCCTCGGGAATCTCTTCACCATTAATCACTTTATAGGCATTTTCAACACCAGCCTTACCGATTTCATACGGATTCTGTGCTATCGTTGCGTCCATTCTGCCCTCGCGGATAGCCTGAACAGCTTCGTCATGAGCATCAAACCCAACGACAAGGATATCCTCAGGTGAAACACCATTAGCAGCCATCGCTTCAACTGCACCGAGTGCCATCAAATCATTTGCCGCAAAAACCGCGTCCAGGTCGGAGTGGGTTTGAAGAATATTCTCAAATACGGTGTAGCCCATACTGCGCTCCCAGTTTGCAGTTTGCGAAGCTACCACTTCGATATTCGGAAATTCAGAAAGAGCTTCCAGGAAACCACCTTGACGGGAATCGGCTGTCTCATGTCCCGGAATTCCCTCCAGGATTGCGACTTTACCATTACCATTAAGTTGCTCAGCCACATACTGACCGGCAATGCGCCCTCCTTCAAAATTATCTGAACCGATAAACGTAGTTATATGCGAGCCATCGCGTTCCAGCAAATCCATATCTACTCTTGTATCTAAATCAATGATGGGAATTCCGGCTTCATTTGCCCGTCCGATAACCGGCACAACCTCGCGGGAGCCACTTGGTGTAAGCATGATCGCATCCACTCGGCGCTGAATTAAATTCTCTACGATTTGAACCTGTCTCTCTACATCAACTTCCCGTTGGGCAGCCTGAACAATCAGATTGAGTTCCAGGGAGTCTGCCATCATTTCGGCTCCCTCCTGCATACTATTGAAGAATGGATTGTTCAGCGTTTTCACAACAAGTGCGACTGTAGGACGCCCGGGAAATTCCTCTTCATAACACGCCATGAGTCCTGTGAAGAGGAATGAAGCGAGCAGTAGCCCTACAATAATTTTAGCAAAAATTGAATGTTTGATCATATCGTTAACTGGTTGTTTTCTTCAATTTAGTATCAAGTAAAATAGCTCCGATGATTACCGAACCGATCACAATTTGTTGTATGAAGGATGAGACTCCCAATAGGTTTAAACCGTTTCGAAGCACGCCGATAATTAAAGCACCAATCAGAGTTCCAATGACGGTTCCCTTTCCTCCAAATAAGCTGGTTCCACCGATAACCGTCGCTGCAATGGCATCCAGTTCATACATTATACCGGCAATCGGTTGTGCCGAATTCAAGCGTGCTGTCAGCATCACAGCCGCCAAAGCACTCAACAAACCGGCAATTCCATAAATAATATTCAGATACAACTTGATGTTGATGCCTGACAAAATCGCCGCTTTTTCATTGCCTCCAATAGCGTATGTATAGCGGCCCATTTTTGTCCGGTTTAATACAAAATGCGCAACAGCATACACAACCAGCATAATGATCACCGGAACCGGAATGTGAAAAAATTCGCCGGTAGCCAGGAATCGAAAACTGTCTTCAAATCCGGAAATTGGTCGCCCATCGGTATACCATAACCCGGCTCCCCTGGCGATACTCATCATTCCAAGTGTAGCGATGAACGGCGGAATACTTCCATACGTCACTAATAAACCGTTCACAAGGCCGCAGCCAAAACCGACAAGCAATCCAACCAAAATACCAACCGGAATCGGTAACCCGGATTGTAAAACACTTGCCATCACTACTCCGGAAAATGCTAAAACAGACCCAACCGACAGATCAATACCGGCGGTGATAATCACAAACGTCATTCCCACTGAAATGACTGCTATAATGGCCGATTGTTGTGCTACATTCAGTAAATTTGATGTTGTAAAGAAGTACGGTGATAAAATTGAAAAAAGAATACAGAGGCCTAACAACCCGAAAAAAGTTCCAAACTGCCTCATTTTTTCGAGGTCGAAATTTCTAACCCGCTCTGTCATAGGCCTCCCCAAGTGCAAAATTCATAATCTTTTCCTGTGTTGCTTCTTCCCTGGAGAGTTCACCGGAAATCCGGCCGTTTCTCATCACCAAAATTCGGTCGCTCATTCCTAAAATTTCCGGCATTTCAGATGATATCATAATGACGGCCACACCGTTTGCAGTGAGCCGGTTTATGAGTTGATAAATTTCTGTTTTGGCTCCGACATCAATTCCGCGGGTAGGCTCATCAAAAATAAAGATGTTTGCGTCTGAGCAGAGCCATTTACTAAGTACAACTTTTTGCTGATTGCCCCCACTCAGGTATTCTGTAATCTGATCTCGGCTGGGCGTTTTTATTTTCAGCGCATTTATATAATGGTCGATCTTTTTATTCTCTTTCTCAAAATCCAAGATCCCACCTTTCACAAATTGTTTGATATTCGGCAAGGAGATATTCTTTTTGACCGACAGATCCAGTACCAACCCTTCGTTTTTTCGATCCTCCGTTACAAAACCGATTCCCGCATTGATCGCATCTCTTGGAGAGGTAAATTCCTGTTTTTTTCCATTCACATAGAGAGCCCCTTCGGAAATCTTTTCCATCCCAAACAGGGTTTTTGCAAGGCGAGTACGGCCCGCTCCCATCAATCCGGCAATACCGAGTACTTCTCCTTTTCTGAGTTCAAATGAGATGTTTTTGAGCCGATTGGTGACAGATACATTTTCAAGGCGCAGAACAGGTTCACCAATTTGAGCTTTCTCTTTTGGTATTTGATCACTCAACTCTCGATCTACCATCATTTTTACGAGGTCATCGTGTGTGAGACTGCTTACATCATTGGTGCCGATATACTTACCATCACGCAAAACTGTGACCCGGTCCCCAATTTCAAAAATTTCCTCAAGCCGATGGGAAATGTAGATTATGGAAACGCCTTGGGACTTCAAATGATTAATAGTTTTAAAAAGCTGTTCAATTTCCCGATTGGAAAGAGAGGCTGTGGGCTCATCCATGATTAGAATCCGTGCATTCAATGACAGCGCTTTTGCTACCTCAACCATCTGTTGTTTGGCCACTCCTAAAGTACCGACTTCAGCTTTTGCATCAATTCCAACCTTCAGACCATCCAAAATTTTTTGGGCGTCACTATATAACTTCGACCAATTGATAATACCGGCCATATGAACCGGTTCACGCCCCATATAAATATTTTCTGCTACAGACAGAAAGGTATTTAGATTGAATTCCTGGTAGATAATTCCAATTCCCAAATCCTGAGCATGAGCGGGGCTTTCAATTTCTATCTTATCCCCATGGATTTGGATCTCCCCATCATCCTTTGTGTAAGCGCCGCTTAGAATTTTCATCAAGGTAGATTTTCCGGCACCGTTCTCCCCCAATAAAACATGGACTTCACCCTTTCGAACATTCAGATTTACATCATCAAGAGCCAGAACGCCTGGGAAGCGCTTTTTTATGCCACTCATAACCAGTACGTTTTCCACATCTTTCATAGGAAGGATTTCACAAGTTCTTTAAGAATGAAAATTTGGTTAAGTACCATCAGGCAATAGTTTACGAGCGATATACAGTCCTAACGACTCCTTGGCAGAGCGGATTCACTCATTTTCAACATGAAAATATTTGCGTTATGAAAACGTTAACATTTTAATCAAATTCGGTAGATTTGTCAAACAGTATGCAGTAAAAAGTTTTCAGAAATCGTTGGACATTCATAGCTTTAGAATTATCATTAGAAGCCACCAAAAAAAGCTATGTTAGAAACACTAGCTACAGTTTTCTCGATGAAATAATTGAAAATTCTGATTTTCATTTTCCATTAATTTTAAAAATAGTGTCTATCATAAAATCAAATAATTCTCTGTTGAAATTTCGAAATGTATGTTTCTTAATTCTGAGTTCACTGGCTGTTTTCGTCATATCATGTGAACCTGAAAGCGAATATGAGCAAAGACTTAAAACAGAACTGAGTAAAGACATTCGAGTCGACTCGCTTTTCCTGGGGTACTATTTGGGAATGCCTCAGGAGGAGTTTTACAAACATAGTTGGGATTTGAACAGCCGGCAGATTGTGACGGGCCAACAAACGATCAATTATAGACTCGAGGACATGAAAAGCCCGGCCAGCATGGAGTTTTATCCTCAATTCAAAGATGGCAAAATCTTTCAAATGCCGATTGAAGTGCATTATGACGGCTGGGCCCCCTGGAATAAGAACCTGTTTTCGGATAGTCTGATGGTGGACATGAAAGAACGGTATGAAAAGGAATACAACGCTGACTTTTTTAAATCTATACATCCTCAAAGTAAAAAGGAGGCGTTTATCGATATACAGGGAAACAGACGAATATCTATATTTAAACGTGATGACAGAATTGTTACTATTGAATTTTTAGATTTATCGGCTGTAGAAAATAATCTTTGATATTATTTGTAATCTTACTTTGATTTATGAAGCGATATTTGCAAGGCTTATCATATTTACTATCTCTCTCCTCCCTCCTTTTTTTAACCTCATGCTCGATTTCTCCTGAAGAAAGTCCGCAAATTTTTGAATCAGTACCTATAGAAAAATCAAATATTACATTTGAAAATAATCTTAATTCTGATTCAGACTTTAACGTATACAAATATAGAAATTTTTATAACGGTGGCGGAGTAGCCGTTGGCGATATCAACCAAGATAGCTTGCCCGATATTTACCTGACTGCCAACAGGGGGCCAAATAAACTCTACATCAACAAAGGAAATTTTGTATTTGAGGATATTACAGATCAAGCCGGGGTCAGCGGTACAAAACCCTGGACAACAGGCACGAGTTTCGTAGACATTAACGAAGATGGTTTACTGGACATTTATGTAACCAATGCAGGTGAATTTGAAACCGATCAAAGAAGAAATGAACTTTTCATCAATAACGGTGATAACACATTTACAGAATCAGCCGCAGATTATGGGTTAGATCATCCCGGTTATTCAATTCATGCAAGTTTCTTTGATTATGACCTGGATGGCGATCTCGACATGTACCTGCTCAACAACTCTGATGCATCCGATGTGGAATTCGATCTCAATTTAAATCACAGAGATACCCCGGACGAACTGGGTGGCGATAAATTATTTCGAAATGATGGCGGCTCATTTACAGATGTGACTACGGAAGCGGGAATTTACAGTCCTGAAATAGGATTTGGCCTGAGTGCGTCTATATCCGATTTAAACCGGGATGGATATCCGGATATTTATGTAGCAAACGATTTTTTTGAATATGATTATCTCTACATAAATAACGGCGACGGTACATTTGATGAAGTTCTGAAGGAGCAGATCAACAGCATCAGTGCGGCGTCGATGGGAACTGATATTGCCGATTTGACCAATAATGGGTGGCCCGATATCTATGTTACGGATATGCTCCCAAGAACGGATCAGCGGACCAAGCAGATTACCACGTATGAAGACTGGGAATTGTATTCAGAAAAAGAATCACAGGGATATCATTATCAAGTCACAAGAAATACGTTGCAGCTTAATAACGGAAATGGAACATACTCTGAGATCGGACGACTTGCTGGTGTTCAGGCTTCGGATTGGAGTTGGGCAACCCTGATCGCAGATTTCGATCTCAACGGCTATAACGACATCCTGGTGACCAATGGTTTGATTCAGGATATCACCAATCTCGATTACATCGAGGAGATTAACCGGCCGGATATGGTTCGATCCATTATTTCCGATAACAATGTGGATTATGATCAGCTTGTGGAGATGATCCCTTCAAACCCTGTGCCAAATGTTCTGTTTGCTAATTACGGAGACCTTGAATTTCAAAATAAAGCTGAAGAGTGGGGATTGGGAGAACCGGGTTATTCCAGCGGTGCTGCGTGGGCTGATTTCGATAACGATGGTGACCTGGATATTATCATCAATGATGTAAACGGGCCGGCAAAAATGTATAGAAATAGAGCGCTTCAAGATGAGGATAAGAATTGGCTCAAAGTAACCTTACAAGGTGAAACTCCTAATTTATTTGCAATTGGTGCAACGGTTGAAGTTTGGGCGGATTCGTCATATTGGTATCGGGAACACTATCTCCAGAGGGGCTATCAATCAAGTGTGGAACCGGGAGTTTTTATTGGACTTGGCGACCATCAAACCATTGATTCCCTTAAAGTCAAGTGGCCGGATGGACGAACATCTTTTCAAACCGATATAAATACCTCTCAACATATTACAGTTGATCAAACCGAGGCGTCCGAGTCTGATTCAACTCCTTTCAATAAACCTTCATTCATTACCGGGGATATTGATTCAAATCACTCCATCGACGGGCCATTGGTTACAGATATTACTGATCAGGTGAATTTGGGTTGGTCGCATCAGGAGAATAAATACGTAGACTTCAACAGGGAGCCACTGCTTCTTCACATGAGATCAACCGAGGGCCCGGCACTTTGTTCGGCCGATGTAAATAATGACGGATTGGAAGATTTTTATATTGGGGGAGCAAGAGATCAAGCGGGTATAATTGTGGTTCAAACATCAAACAACGGATTTTCGACTGCCCCACAAACTGTTTTTAATGATGATGCACTTTCTGAAGATACCGATTGTACATTTTTTGATTCCGATGGTGACGGGGACCAAGATCTGTTTGTAACCAGCGGGGGGAATTCGTTCTCTACAGGAGCCTCTGCCCTTTTTGACAGACTTTATCTTAACGATGGGGACGGAAACTTTGTAAAAAATTCATCCTTATTGCCTACAGGAGGTTTTTCAGCTAATTCAACCGTCTCAGCGGCGGATTTTAATAATGATGGAGCTACCGACCTTTTTGTGGGCGAACGGCTTAAACCATTCTCATTTGGTATGCCGGTTCGTGGATTTTTGTTGATAAATGATGGCGATGGAAACTATACTGAAGAATCACCTTCATGGAATTCCAACTTTGGAGAGCTCGGAATGATTACGGATTCAGCCATTTTAGATTGGGATGGTGACGGCCTTCAAGATTTAGCAATAACGGGAGAATGGATGCCCATCAGAATCTTCAGAAATACAGGTTCATCGTTTGAGGAGATAACAAATGAAGCGGGCCTTTCTGAAACCAGGGGTCTTTGGAACACTCTCCATACTACAGATCTTAATCAAGATGGGCGCGATGATTTGATAGCCGGTAACCTGGGATTGAACTCGCATTTCAAAACAAGCCGGGAAGAGCCTTTAAAAATGTGGATTAATGATTTTGAAAATGATGGAGTCCCCGAGCAGATTCTTACCCGCTCAATTGATGGTGAAGACAAGCCTTTTGTTCTAAAACACGATCTGTTGAATCAGATTCCTTCACTTCGGTCCAAGTATCCGGAATATTCTGATTATGCGGATCAATCCATCCAAGATATTTTTTCTGAAGAGACATTAGACCGGTCCAGAGTTCTGCAAGCTGACCTGTTAGAAAGCGTTGCTATTTTGAACAAAGAAAATGGATCAGAAATCAAAATGCTTCCTCTCAGAAGTCAGTTCTCTCCTGTTTATGGAGTTTGGAGTGGAGCTCTTTCTAGTGATAATTCTCTGAACCTTATCACCGTTGGAAACCTTTATGAAGTGAAACCGATGGCCGGACAATACGACGCTTCCTACGGAACAGTTTTAACTTCAGATCTAAAATCAATCCCTGAAATGGTAAGTGGTTTGTCTGTTAAAGGTTCGGGAAGGAAAGTAATATCAGTTGAAAATTCAGACGGTGACAGAATCTTAGTAATTGCCAGAAATAATGCTGCTCCTCTTTTTTATCGAGTCAATTGAGAATCGTTTTGAATGTGGCTAAAGCCAGTTACCAGCGCTCTCCTTATATCCGTCAGTTAAAACTGACGGTAATAGAGATTACACTTATCACTTAATAAACACTGAAGTTGGTTTAAATCCACTGATTATTTCTGTTGGTTTTAACCAACGGGTAATAATTGTAATTATCAGTCGTGGCTTTAGCCACATACTCCCTAGTTGATAAAACCGAATTCGATTTCTATGTACAGGTTTTTAAAATTTTATTGATTTATAAACATAAAAAAAGGATGCATGTACTACCATGCACCCTTTTTCATCTTTGCTTCTACCTAAAAGGCGTTTTAGTATCCCGGATTCTGTACAAGGTTTGGGTTTGTTTCCAACTGTACCTGTGGAATCGGCATTACGTTTCTTGTTGCCGGTGAAACACCTTTGAACTTCCAGGAATCGTTGTATTCTGTAGGTCCTTCATCACCCGCAAATCGTATTAAGTCTTGACGGCGTGTGAGTTCATAGAACATTTCACGCATTCGCTCGGCAAGCATTTTGTCGGCATCCAGTGATTCAAATCCGTCCACTCCGGACCGTTGTCGGACTGTATTTACCAACATCAGGGCTTCGGTACTACTTGGATTCATTCTCCAGAGTGCCTCAGCTTTCATAAGAAGAACATCAGCATATCGGTAAACAACATAATCGTTACTCATATTTGTGCTGATACCACTTTCAAATTCGTACTTGCCAATTCTGGCACCACACTGGCGGCAACCGCTGAACTGTAAGTCGTTAATGAAAGGTGTAAATGTCAATGGCGGACCATTAAGGTCGGCATCAGGTGCAAATACACCACCATCTGTTAATCTTTCTCCGGATGCTGAATATTGTGGTCCAACGATCAGGTTTCCGAGACGATCGTCGTTCGTACCTTGTACTCGTTCCAGTCCGGCATCATCAGCCGTTGGCATTACGCCCCAGACTTCTGCTTGCGGACCAGGATTTTGAGCCGGGTCGATATAGCTCTCATACAGTTTCTGAGAACCGGACCATCCATTCCAAGGCTGACCCTGGAAATTGTATGTAGCCTGACTTGCGTAGTGCAATGTCATATGATGGAGACTAAATCCGGGAAGGAATACTTCATCATAAGGAACTACAAACATATTCTCAGGAGAGCCTGAATTGTCAATAACAAAGTTATCGAGGTAGTTTGCAGCCAGGCTGTAATTACCGGAATCGATAATGGCATCGAGTTGGGTAACTGCATCTTGCCATCTTGGTGTTCCGGTATATACCTCTGCATTGAGGTACAACTTGGCGAGTGCCATATGAGCAACGAACTTATTCATTCGCCCATACGTAGATCCAACATCATCACTAAGCTGCGGAATACTGTTCAGCAATTCCTGCTCAACAAAGTTGAACACTTCCTGTCGTCCCTGTTGGAAATCAGAACTGGGTTGTTCCGGGTTTTCAGGTGCATCTTCAAAGCTTGTAATGATCGGCACATTTCCATATACATCAAGCAGATTAAGATAATAGAACGCTCTCAATGCTTTCAGCTCAGAAATAATTGGATCGGCCAGCGAAGGCTCTGCAGCTCCTGATTCTACAGCTGATTCAAATTGAAAGATCAGTCGGTTCGCTGCATTTACACCCGAGAACATAAATGTCCAGGCACCGTTAAATTCTTCCGGTGTCCAGGTGTGTGTATTTACACGGAACCAGAATCCATTCTCGAACCAGTCCTGTCCACGGGCCGGTATTTGAATTTCATCGGTTGTAACCTCATTTACCTGGCTAAAGCCACCGCCATGGATACCCGTTAGAGTACCATATGCATCACCCAGCGCAGATATGAACTCTTCTTCCGTTTGGAAGAAATTATCAGCGGTCACCTCCGAATCCACCTCCTCAGTGAGATCCGTACAAGATGCCATCAGCACAATCATTACCAACCCGAAGGTTGTAATGAATTTTTTGTGATTTAATGATTTATAAAACATAATCTTGGTTTTTAATATTAAAACTTTTTAGAAGCTCAGGTTAATACCCAGGTTGATTGATCGGGTTGTAAACCAGTTACTACGTCGTTCAATACCCGGCGCTAAAGCTCCACCGGTTGTGAAACCTGTAGTCAAAATACCGGGGTTCTCATCTGTGTGACGCACTTCCGGATTGATACCGCTGTAACCTGTAATAGTGAACAGATTATTACCGGATACGTAGAGCCGTAACCTGTCTACCTGGCTAATTGACGATGTATTAAATGTATACCCGATGGACATGTTTTGAAGACGTACATAATCAGCGTCTTCTACATAGTAGCTTGAATACTGAGGACTATCTTTCAACTCAGGCACGTCCATTGCTGATTTCAGGATATTGTATGAAGCAATCTGACGCGGAGCCTGGTAGAACAATCCGAAAAGGTTTACAAGCTGATGTCCAAATGTTCCTTGTAAGAAAATGTTCATATCCCAGTTACCATAGTTAAAGGTGTTCGTCCACCCTATTTGATAATCCGGCAAACCATTTCCTAAGAGTTGTTCATCTTCGAGAGTAAGATCTCCGAATGGAACTTCGTTGCCATCGCCGTCAAGGAACAACCAGTTTCCTTCAGGGCCAATTCTGGAGAATTTAGGTCCCCAAATCTGTCCGATAGGCTCGCCCTCTTTAACTCGAATAAGGTCGGTACTGTTCTGGCCCGGCGAACCGGCAGTGGCAATATATCGTACCTCATCAGATTCAAATTTATTCAAGACAGTCTCGCCAAATGCGGTGAAGTTAAATTGAGTACTCCAGTTTAAACCACCGGTTGTTGATTGGATAGCATCCAAAGCAATTGAAAGTTCGAGCCCGCTATTTTCTAATTCACCAACATTACTCCAGGTTGTACCAAACAAGTTTGGAGGAACAGGAACACCAACTTCATACAATAAGTCGCTGGTTACAGAATTATAGTATTCTACAGATCCTCGCAACCTGTTGCTAAATGTTTCAAAGTCGGCACCTATATTGATCTCTGTTTTTTCTTCCCATTTCAGTTCCGGATTGGCATTACTAACGGGTCCAAACGACTGAATGAAACCGCCGTTAACAAAGAAGTTACCGCCTGTTGGACCAAATCGCTGAGTAGCAATTCCGGGATCAGGAGCGTTATTTCCTGTTTTACCAATACTACCCCTGATTCGCAGTTCATCAAGGAAGCCGATTTCAACAAGGTTTGAAACCTGGATACCGAGGCCGGCTGACCAGAAAAGCCCCCATTTGTTATCAACCCCAAATCTGGTGGAACCTTCTCGCCGAAGACTACCATTGAGGAAGTAAGTGTCGTTAATATTAAGATTACCACGGCCAAAGAAACCGATAATTTTACTTGTTTCTCTATAACTATCTACAGTTCCTGTACCTGCGTCAAAATCCTGGGCAAAACCGAAGTTGTTATATTCAACAGCATCCGTCACAAAATTACCGCCGGATGCAGAGAATCCCTCAAAGATTTCTTCGTTATATGAGTAACCTGCAAAAGCCTCAAGGTTTATTCCGTCAGAGATGTCACTGAGATAGTTCAAGGTAAATTCAAACAACTCGCTTTGTTCATCATCGTAATATTGCTGAGCAAGTCCACGTCCCAAAGAAGCCTGCGTGGCACTACCCTGAATTTTGTTGTTCTTGTTATAGAAATTCCGTTGGATTTCATCCTTGTTCTCAATCGAATAGAAAACAGAAGCCTGCAGATTTGGAATCAGATCACGGAATTCATAATCGGCTCTGAAAGCTGCCGTGTAGTTTTTCGTCTGCTCAATTCGTTCACCGGTTTCAATGATATTTACCGGGTTGAAATAATCGAACAGGTTTTGATCAAAATATCCACCCAACGTTCCAAAACCTTCTTCTCTAACAGGAGCTGTAGGGTTCATGATAAGTGCATATCGAAATGCATCACCAAAGCCTAAGTTTTCATCTCGGTTGGTTACAGCCAACGTTCCGGTCAGTTTCAATTTTTGATCAAGAGACCAATGGGTAAGATTCAGCCGTGCACCCAGTTGTTCAAAACCGGTGTATTTCTGAATTCCCTGTCTGTCTCTGTAGTTACCGGAAAGGCGATAGTTCATATTCTCGGTTCCGCCGGAAACAGCAAGACTGTGAACCTGGTTTGTACCGTTTTGAGAAATCTCATCAAACCAGTCTGTATTTGCACCAAAATCCTGGATTTCAAAACCGGTTTCTTGCGAAAAACTCCGATACTCATCAGCGCTGAGAACATCATTTTTATTCTCAACTGTTTCAAAAGTGGTATATGCATTGTAGTTGACTGATAAACTTTCTGCTCCAAGCTGACCGGACTTCGTAGTTACCAGAATTACACCTGCTGATCCGCGAGTACCGTAAATTGCAGAAGCGGACGCATCTTTAAGTACGTCAACAGACTCAATATCATTAGGATCAACGTTATTCAAATCAGCGCCAATAATTCCATCTACTACAATGAGCGGTTCCTGGTTCTCACCAAAAGAGTTAATTCCCCGCAGTCGGATGGTTGCATCGCTGTTTGGATTACCTCCACTTGCGGTTGAAACCTGAAGTCCGGGAACTTTACCCTGAATCATCTCAGATACATTCTTTACGTTTCCGGAAACAAAATCTTCTTCCTGAACACTGGAAACGGATCCGGTAATCTGACGTCGTTCCTGGGTTCCATATCCAACCACAACCAGTTCGCCACCGGATAGGGTCATCACATTCATGGAAACGTCTATGGTATTTCTGCCTTCAATTGGAACTTCTTGTGTTTGAAATCCAACAGATGAAAATACCAGAATACCGCCTTCCATTTCACTTTCCGGAACGGATAGTGTGTATTGACCATCTAAATCGCTTGCGGTTCCTGTTTCAGTACCCTGTAAAACGACGTTTACGCCGGGTAATGTTTCTCCAGTTGATGCATCCGTTACAGTACCGCTGATTTCAACTTCCTGGAAAGCAAAAGCCGAATTAACAGCGAAACATTGTAACAGTAACACCAACATACATGCAATAATGCTGGTAGCCTTGCTGTACATAGTAACTCTATTTTATGTTTGGATTGATTTGGATTGATAATAACGACGATCAGCTTCGTGCCTTAACAGAAACTCTCGTAACATGTTCATGCCTGTAATCTTAATCGGAGAGCAGGAGCTGTTAATATGAGAACATTCAGCAGAGATCGACATGCGTTTTTCTTTGGATAAAAATTATCAAAGACAAAAGCGGTTCCACAACAAATTTATCTAGTTGTGAAAACCTTTTCATTATTATAAATCAAACGGTTCAGTTTGTCAAGTTCAAGCAGTAGAATTTGTACCTTCGTTTATAGTGTTGAGCATACCATAAATTTATACAGGAGTTATTTGCAGTTTATCGCCCCTAAACTATTGTTTTTATTAATCAAGTTAGATTTGAATCAAATATTAAAATTATATAATAATTGAAGTGATATAAGTTTAAAATGAGAAGCTACTTGAAAAATCGGCTTTACGAGTTAATAAGCACATTTAAAGACGTTCATTTCCCTTGTCTGGTTCTATATTATGACATTGAATGACGGGGCTTTATGTTGATCTATTTCGGGAAAATCAACAACAATAGGCCGCATAAGTCTTTTATTTTGTTGAAATTCCGCTTCTAATCAATGGCGTTTTTGTTAGAACGATCATATTTGGATTGTCTAAAAGCAAAAAGAAAACGTTTTCAATATTTTATTTGAATACCTATTTTCGATATTCTTTCGGAGGATACATACTAAAGAACTATCTTCTGATTGTTTATCAAATTATTAGGAATGAATTACATTTTATAAAATGAAAAAACAGGCATTACCTCGTCTTCTCACCTATTTATTAGTCATAGTTGCTGTTACGACGCTATTATCACCCGCTCAATCATATTCTCAAAATATCCCGGGATCAGAAGTTGCCGGCAGTTGGAATATTACAGTTGAAACCGAAGATGGTGAGCGTCCCTCCTGGCTTTATGTAAAAACCTCAGGTATCAATGCTTTGGTAGGAAAGTTTGTGGGAATTGACGGAAGTGCACGTCCCGTATCTGAAATTAATTATTCTGAAGATA
>CAYRDO010000044.1:0-22192 GCA_964422985.1 uncultured Rhodohalobacter sp.
ATGAGGTTTAAAGGTGAGGCAATTAATAATTTCTAGTATGGTGTTGGTATTTCTAATGGGGAGTGGATGTGATTTTACTTCAAATTCCGAAATATCAGAACCTGAGCAACATTTTACGGTGAAGAACGATGTAATGAGTCGTGTCACTTTCTTTGATAATGCCGCTAAAGAAGCAACGAATATTCCTTCAGCAAGCTCCAATGCTACTGACTATTTAGAATTAATAGCCCAGGTAGACCCACCGGATATTAGTAACGGTCCGGCCAGAGCTTCACATCTTTTCTTTGATGGTTCAAACTCCATTTTTGTAGGATATAAGGTACAGGGTGAGAAATATGGTGGAGGTATTGATATTCTGACTTCCGGAAATGGAAGTTCAGTAGCGGAAGCCAGAGCTTTTGAAGCGAATGTCTTCGATGTTCAGGAAGTTATCTACGATAAATATGAAGAGGTAATGTTTGTTGCGGGGGCTTCAAAACAAAAAGGGTCGCTTGTTTTAAAAATGAATCCGGATAATGCGAATGTTTTGGCAAGTGCAACGATTAATGGTCACGTTGCTAAAAGCTTAGACATTTCTTATCACAATAATGCCAGTAAAAGTAAGCTTTATGTTGTGTCTGACTTGAATGATCTGTATCGATTTAATAAGGATTTAACTCTTACGGAAAATGGTCATTTAAAAGCCGCTGAAGGTGTTGAGTTCAGGTCAGTTGGAGCAAGAGATAATTCGCAAATTTTTACTCTCGATTTAAGAGGTAACGTTCACAGAACAAATCCATCCTACAACGGTTTCCGTAACACACTGCAGTTAACGAGTAATAGTGAATTTAAGAGTAACTTGGCAATAGGGCGGATCTCTTATTTCAATGAGAGTACACCCGATAATATTTTAGTTGCTACTAATCAATATGGGTTCGGTGTTCTCAATCCATCAGGACAAGTTGCATGGTCTTCAAGTGAGGAGAATTTAGATGAAATTAAGGCACGATATTATACTGCATTAACAGGATTTGAACCCGATGGCCCTCCTGGACAAGATGATGCCATTATTTATGCCTCAGGCGTAGGGGCAAACGGAGAGCCGGTAATTGATATTTTAGGTTTCCCCAACAACAAAAGAATGTATCACATTGCAACATTAGACTTGTCTGAATTCAATGGAGTCGGTAACGCTCAGATCAATCATGTGTATGCAACAGGCCAATATCTCTACGTTGCAAAAGGCATAGATGGAGTTTTGATTTTTGAAATCAAATAAGATTAAAAAAATCGACCAATTTTCAGGGAGTCAATCATGAATGACTCCCTTTTTTATTTTGAAGCTTCTAGAAGCTGTTCAACTTTTTCCTGAAAAGTCCCATCATCCAGGTATTTTTGTAAATGATCACCCGGACAAGATGTATCCGCCCAATCTCTGTGGGCATAAATATCGTCCACGGACAGATCGTACTTTTGAATAGCATATGCCATCATCTCTGCAATAGCATTGATTTGGGCATCTGTAGGCTCCTGTTCATTATAATTTCCCATCACGCTGATAAGCAGATGACCTCGCGGATCATACGTTGTATTTGTCTCTCCGGCATATTTTGCATCGCGCCCTTCATAAATATGTCCCTCCAGATCGATCAAATAGTGATAGGGAACGTCCCACCAATTTCGGTCCTCAGCTCCCCACTCAAACAAGTCATTCAGAATGGCAACGGGGTCATCTTCAGGTCGTAATGGTTCGGAACTTCCTGAGTGATGCAGTGTAATTTGATGGACCTGATGAGGAACCCGAAGGCGATATTCAGCCGATCCTGTACTTCGTGCCGAAGCCCGGTCAATCTCCATAGAGTTAACGGTTGAGATCTCGAATTGAGCCATTCCACTGTCAAAATTCGTATTAATCACACCAATGTGATATCCATACCAATTAAGCGCTTCACCTGGTTCGAGATTCATTCGTTCAGATACACCATTCCGAAAAAGTTGAATCGAGATACTCTGATTTTCTTCTGATTCCTCATTCTCATTGTCATCAGATTTGATTCCGGACAGCTGCTGAGGATAATTCATCGCCTTAATCAGATTGGAGTAGATAAGCGTCAAATTCCTGAATTTGAGCGTATCACCGGGAAGCAGATTTATGCGTACGGCATTTGCGTCATATCCCAAAGGTTCATGATCTGCCCAGTCATCTCGTTCTACAAAATTCTTTGGAAGTTCGATCGTATTCATCGCCGTTGAATCAATCAAGTTAGTTTTGATCGGTTCTGATAACGCTCCTTCAACTCCGGTTCGATTGACCCCGGAAACGATGATTTCTGAGGGTCGTTTCATACCTTCGCCGCCAAAAAAATCGATCTCTCTGTGAACTGCCGGAAAGTATTCTATCTCCCACTGATCATTGAATTTTGTTCGAACGACCCACGTTTGAATGTTATCACTATTTTTTGGATCGATATTGAGCGACCTGTAGGAATGGTAATCATGAAATGAAACGAACGGAGCATCCGGTTTTTGGGTGGACATCCACGGAGATTCGGGAATGAGGGATGGATATGCATTGGGTCCCGCAGCAAGAATTTGGTTGAAATCATCCGGGTTTTCCATGAAGGTTTTCATACTAAAATGAACGGCACCGGTAACATTTGGAAAAGCACGAGAAGTGTAAAGTTGCCCGGTAATTTCGTTTGCCGGCCACGTGGTTCGGATTCGGCTGGTAAATAACCCGGGCCAGATATGCCGATCATAATCATTTTGGTCCACCCACCAATCAAGCATAATAGGAAATGGCTGCCCGACCTGATCCAGTCGGTAATAAATTTGAGGCGTGAAATAATCCACCCAACCCTGCTTCAGCCAGAGGCGAGCATCGGCGTAGAGTTCATCATAAGCGTCGAATCCGGTGGTTTGCTTGGGATACCCCGGCCGCCAGATTCCAAATGGGCTGATACCAAATTTCACATGTGGTTTTATGTTGCTGATCTCTTTGGAGAGTTCCTCCATCAACAAGTTTACATTGTTACGCCGCCAGTCTTTCCGTGACAGCGTAGACCCATTTTCAACAGCAGTTTGCCAGCTTTCTGTATCGGGAAAATCCGCTCCGTTGGCATAAGAAGGATAGGGATAGAAATAATCGTCGAAATGCACACCGTCGATATCGTAGCGTTTTACAACGTCGAGAATGAGATCAACTGTATACTGGCGAACTTCCGGAATTCCGGGATCGAGCCAGAGATAGTCGCCGTATTCGTGAACCCAATCCGGGTGAACTTTACTGACATGATCGGGAGAAATTTCTGACTTGTCGGCGGGATGACCGGCGCGATACGGATTGAACCAGGCATGCAATTCGAGTCCGCGTTGATGCGCTTCTGTTACGGCAAATTCCAGGGGATCATATTCAGGAAGCGGCGCCTGACCCATTTTACCTGTCAGGTAATATGACCACGGTTCATAAGGGGAATCATACAGAGCATCCGCAGCCGGACGAACCTGGAAAATGATGGCATTTAAATTCAACGAAGCTGCCCGATCCAGGATATCAATCATCTCTTCTTTCTGTTCATCAACCGACAATCCGGGTTTTGACGGCCAGTCGATATTTGCAACGGTTGCCACCCACGCTGCTCGCAGTTCTCGGTTCGGCTTGAGAGAATCGGGATATACGGTAACAGACTCAGTTTTTACAGAGTCGGATGATGAACGTTGAGTGATGGTTTCTTCTGCGGGTTCAGGATCAACAATTTGCTCACTAGATCGACATCCAAATGCTATGAGCAAAATAATAATGGCGAAAAGAAGCCTGGAAATGATAGAAAATTTTTGAGAAGAAAGTGGATGAATCATGTATTCAAATCAATCAAGAATGAAATATTAGAAGATGTGATAATAAGCAAAATATCAATGCTTTGAAGTGAGCAATTGCTCGGGTTTTGAATTTCTTTTAGTTGCCGAATTTGTTGAGTAAGGCATTTAAATTCGCCAGCCCAAAAAAGCAATCGCCGACAGATAATGGTGGATAGAGAAGATTACTTAATCACACTCACCATCATACTTTCCTTGAATGTTGCTCCGGAGTTTTGGGTAGCATTCAGTCGAAGTATATAGACTCCGGATGCGATGCCGTTCGAATTCCATTCGGCAGTGTACGAGCCGGCCGATTGTGTTGCCTGAACGATGGATTTGATTTCACGCCCAAGCATATCAAAAAGCTGAAGGCTAACGTCCGATTCTTCAGCAAGCTGATATCGTACCTTCCCGGTCTGTTGCATGGGATTTGGAAAAGGGTTGAAAAGTGCAAATTTCTCCGGCGTGGCGGATTGGTCGATATGGATCCAGTCGGTCGTGTTGGAGGGGCCAGAAATCAGCGAGTCACTATTCACAGCTTTTACGAACCAGCGTTGATCAAAATCTCCGGACGGAAGATCAGTAATGGAACCGTCATCATATGAATTGGTTTCTGAAGTAGCAATCATCTCAGCAGGCTGTTCGGATTGAGTTGATCGATCTCGCAACTGTTTCCAGATCTCAAAAAAAGCGATATCACCCTCAGGCTCATTCCATGCTAAAATAGCCGCCGGGCCTGATGAACGTTCGTCAATCGAAACGGTCAGATTTTCAGGTGGGTCGGGAGCCGTACTTGATTGGAGGTTTACGGTATAATCCGAATCCTGTCTCCAGGAATTACTGTTCATTCTCAATCTTGAAAAACCGATCACTTCATTTGCCTGTAGGCTAAAACTAATTCCATTCAGCGGACCGGATTGAATACTAAGTGATTGTTTATTTTCGGATGAATCAGCCGCAAAGACAAACAGGTCAACCGTTTCTGAATCTATTGAGTGTGTTAAATAACTTAAGTCTCCGGGATTCGACACAAATTCTGGTTCTGAAGAAGGTACGTCTTCACGAATATTCAGAATACTCGCCGTCACAAATCGGTTTGATTCCTCATTGCTGATGTATGATTTTCTGATAACCTCGTAGGGCTGCTTTTCTCCATCTACCCGACTCTGAAGTTCCTGGATCTCAACCGTTTCTTCTTCCTCAGTGAAATTTCCAGAAAGCGGAACCGTGTATAAATACAATTGATGAGTTGGGCTGGTAAAAGGTTGATCCGTCTCTTCCCAAAAAAACCACCCGTTTTCCTTATTGGCCTGATCGCTGTTTCCGTAGTAACGCATCACAAAATCATTGCGGCCGTTATTTGCGGTAATGTCGTTAATATCAATCAGGTATGGATTTTCTCCCTTAACAACGAGAATAGAGCGATTGTATGCAGAGGAAGATTCCGTAGGTGATTCAAAGTTCAAATCAACCCGGCCTGAAAACAATTCAATATTTGATGCCGGGCTTTCGTAGAAAATTTGAGCTTCATTGTGAATACTCACCTTTCTTGTTTCAACAATGGAGGCAAACGGGCTTTCCAATCCACCCTCGTTTTGATAGGTCACAAAATCCAGCGTTCGTTGGATATCGGACGCATTATATTGCATAGTATTTGTAAACTGATATCCATTCCAGGAACTGTTTCGCTGCGGGCTTCCATTATCGTAACCGCCATCCGTAAGGAAAGAATATTCATTCATGTAATAGAGCAGCTGTAACTGATCCGGCTGTTCGTGTCCCTCTCCGCTGGTGATTGATTCATCCTTCTCACCCACAAACGTAATGTAATGTTTTTGGTTTGATGCATCCGTATGCCGGATCACGAATTGTTGCTCTTCCGGATCTGTGAGCGATTCAATCTCTGTTCCACCGTTCTCATTGCGGGGAATCGCCGCCTGGATCAGGTAATATTGGTCTTCAAGAAGAGATTCTGAGTGATATTCCAAAAGATTCTCATAAATCGTGGTAAATGCTCTTCCCACTTCTTCATCACCGTATTCATCACTCCAACGTAGAAAATCGGCCGATTGAATAGCTCGTTTGTTGCTGTCGTCCAGCGGGGGGAGAAAACCATCGGGAGTAGAGAGATCCGCCAGCCACCGAACCGGATTTAAAAACCAGTCATTGAAAAAAGGGTCAGATGTTTCATCAAGTTTTTCGTTGAGGCGAATAGCATGCCAAAAGATGATGGCGTCTTTTAGTACAAAATCGAAATAAAAGGGACCTTCCGCCCAAAATCGGCTTCCGTTTGCTGTTTGATACATCCAGTACCGGCCCCGCTGATTGTCGGAGCTTTCGCTGGCTTTTCTTTTTGCGGTGGAGAGGTATGTATCCAGCAGATCCTGTTCTTCCTGGGTAGTGGTTTGGGCACTCATCGATGCATAAGCAATCGCAAGATATCCCTTTAACGGGCGATTGCCGGCTTCAAGAGCATCTTCAGTAACAGATGCAATTCCCCCGAGATCGTATCTTCGCTTCACTCCATCATTAAACAAAATGTTGATGTCTGCCCTGAAGCGTGCCATCAAATCCAATTTTTCTTGTTGTGATAGAAGCGCCGATTCGTCCAATTCGAAGTGCTGATATGCGTTTTCAATGGCGAGATACAGATCAATCGCTCTCGCCATATTATTGTAAGAGCGAAGGGCGTTCAGATAATCATCAAACCGGGGATCATTTGGTTTTTTTCGAACAAGTTTGTCGTTCGCAGTAAGCGTTGTAAAGGCATTAGTCAATTCATTCATCAAGGAAGAATGGCTGCGGATATTCAATCCGTAGGTGCTATTTGATTCTCCGGAAGAAATACCGTTTTGTTCCAGAATGAGTGAGGTAAGTGATTCAAATGCAAGGTATTGCAGAATATTTGTGGTATGTGTTACCTGACCGGGGCCGGGATTCAGAGAGATCGATTCTTTTGCCTTGTTCAATATTGTAGAAACAGATTCGAAAGCCGGGCTATTCTCTGATTCTAACGCATCATTTAAGATTTGTTGGAGTCCCAATCCCTTCCCATTTTCGTTTGAAAAACCGGCCACAGATAAGCACGGTCGCATCGAGATGCCGGGAGAATCATCTAAAAATCGGGTATTGGGTTCGTTGGGCGGAACCTCCGTAACCACTTGTCCAAAAAGGGATGTGGTAAGAAAAAGTCCTAACACGCATCCGATGATTAATTTTTTCATCCAAAAATATATCCTAAAAAATGATTTTTCAGAATATATGAATTCAGTGGGAGGGTGTTAGTTATTTTCAATTATCCAATTGACAAATATAGATTTTAAACTAAATTTGGAGAGACCAAGAAGTTTTATGGTGAATTAAAATTGATCCGGAGAGATCATAAATAATATCTATAAACTGATTTTCGCATTTCAAAAATCAGCACGAATAACTTTTAAACTAAAAAATCATGAGATCTCAATATGTAACACCTTTCTTCGTAGCAGGAATGCTGATTCTTGCGGTAACCTCTTGTAAGGATGATTCAACAAGTTCAAGCGACGTATCTATTGTTATTACAAATGTAACTCAATCGTTATTAGAACTTAATGAATGTGATATTGATTCGGGCCCAATGGCTTCCGAATTTCTTTTTGATATAGAGTATGAAGCTTCGGAAGACATTGATATTGACGGTGTTGAGTTTGACCTGTCTTGGTCAAGCGGCGACCAAGACAATAATATATTCGTTAGCCAATTTAATGCCGACAATGAAAATGAGACAGTCGATTTTGATTGGTGTTTCCGGTATGGAGACGCAGAACAGTGGTTTGAATTAGATCTGAAAATTATTGCCGAGAATGAAGATGTTGAGAGTAATGAATTCAACATCCGGGTTGACAGACCTAATGGCGCTAATAAAATTACAGAGTAATAATTTCAGAGAATCAAATTCAGTCTGTTACTACACTATCCAGTCTTTCCAGGATCACAGTCCATCCTTGGGTATGATTTTCGATCATCTCTTTATTCGGCATAAATTCATGAACCAATTTCACTTCTGTAGAATCGCCTTTTTCAGTTAGTGTAATTGTAACTAAGGTATCTTGTACAGCTTGCGAGTTCCACGTAAATACTAATTTTTCATTCGGAACAACCTCCTTAAATACACCGGTGTGTGTATAGGTATCATTTTCTCCGTGCATATCAATCTTATATTCTTCGCCTACTTTAGGTGTACTTTTTACGGTTGCACTCCAGCCATCTGGCCCGGCGAAGAACCATTTTTCCATCACATCTTCATTTGTTAATGCTTTAAAAATAGTTTCTTTATCGGCGTTAATTGTTCGGGACACCGTTAATGTTGATTCCTTACTCATAGCGATCTTTATTTTAAGTTGTTGATGTTCAAAACTTCAGTTTTTCTTTTTGTTTTTTGATATAAAACCCTCCAGTTCGTCGAATCTTGCTTCCCAAAATTTCCTGTATTCTTTTATGAGTTTTTCTACTTCGGTCAGTGGTTCGTAATTCATCCGGCATTTGTAGCTTCGCCCTTCCTTTCGTTTGATGATGAGATTGGCCGACTCTAAAACTTTCAGGTGTTTGGATACCGCAGCGAGCGACATATCATATGGTTCAGCGATTTCATTTACCGAGCACTCTTTTTGTGCAAGGCGGCCCAAAATAGATCTTCGGGTTGAATCAGATAGTGCGTAAAGAGTATTATCCAGCATGACATTATATATTTAACTAATCGGTTGAATATAATAGAAGTTTAATTGGTGATATTCAACTGATCGGTTAAATATTTTGAAAATCAAAAAGAGCGGCATCAGAGATTTGAGGAACGACTTTTTCATTCAAGCTATTTCTAAGAAAGAACTAAGAGTTTAAATAGAATAGCAGCAATGAGTTACACCGTAAAAATTAATTCAATTGAGCACGTTACTCACGATGTAAAGCAATTCCAATTTGAGAAACCGGATGGTTATTCCTTCACACCGGGTCAGGCTACAGAAGTATCGATCAACAAAGAGGATTGGAAGGATGAAAAGCGCCCCTTTACATTTACATCGCTAAATGAGGACCCGTACCTTCAGTTTACGATTAAGATTTATGATGATCATGATGGCGTGACCGAACAAATAGGAAAACTGCAGGTTGGTGATGAGTTTATCATTGATGATCCGTGGGGAACTATTCAATACAAAGGTCTGGGAGTTTTCCTGGCTGGTGGAGCAGGTGTAACCCCATTTATTGCTATTTTTCGAGAGTTGCATAAAAAGAGTGAGATTGACGGCAACACTCTGATTTTCTCCAATAAAACATCCAACGATGTGATTCTCCAGGATGAGTTTGAAGCAATTCTGGGTGATGACTTTGTATCTGTACTTACGGATGAAGATGCTCCGGGACACATTTTCACTGATGGATTCATCGACAAAGAATTTTTGGCTCAACAGATTGATGATTTTGATCAGCCTTTCTATGTATGCGGTCCTATGAAGTTCAATGAAAATATGATGAAATATCTGAAAGAGCTCGGGGCCGATCCGGATAGTCTTGTGTTTGAAGAATGACTGTTTTTGAAACCTTGACATTTCTAATGTCTGAGGAGGATCTTTGGTAATTTTTATGCAAAGGAGAGGTGTAGGTTTATGAAACTACTGTTTCTTGCCTCCGTATTGCAGCATGTACATCACTCAACTGAAAGAATACCACATGCTCAAGAATTACCTGAAGATTGCTCTCCGCAATATTCGAAATAAAAAATTCTATTCACTTCTAAATTTACTGGGTCTTTCCATCGGCATTACGGCGGGCGTGCTGATTTTTATCTATATCCAGGATGAGCTGAGTTACGATGAGTTTCATCCCAATGTCGAGAATAAATATGTAATCGGACTTACCGGAAAGCTTGGGAATCAAGAAATTCGGGGAGTTTTCACACCACCGGTAATGGCCGGAACAGTGCTGGAAGAGACACCCGGAGTCGAGAGTGTTACCCGTACAAATAACGCCGGTGATATTGTTTTCAGGCATGAGGGACAAGCATTTACAGAAAAGAGTGTCTATTGGGCTGATTCAACCTTTTTTGATTTCTTTGGATTCGAGTTACTTCAGGGTGATCCCAAAACTGTTTTGGGTGCGCCGAACAAAGCAGTCATCACAGAATCAATAGCTACGAAATATTTTGGGAACAGTAATCCGATCGGTCAGACATTTTCGGTTGGTAACGACCAAAGCAGTTATGAAGTGACGGGCGTTACTGCCGATCCTCCCACCAATTCCCATTTTGAGTACGATATCTTGCTTTCCTTTAGCACAAATGAGTACAGCCGTTCTGACCAGTGGTTATCAAATAGTATCAACACCTATATCGAGGTAAATCCTAATGTGAGCATAGAGGAGATCGATAATTCATTTGATGAGTTGGTTACAAAATATGTAGGTCCGCAAATGGAGCAGTTCATGGGAGCTACGATTGAGCAGATGCGCGCGCAGGGAAATGAATACGGATATTTTGCGGTGCCTGTTCTCGATTTACACCTTCAGTCAGCCGGTATCGATATGTCTTTCAAACCGCCAGGGGATATAACTTATATCTACATTTTTTCGGTGATTGGCTTCTTCCTGATTCTGATTGCATGCGTCAATTTTATGAATCTTTACACAGCAAGTGCTTCCGGCAGAGCGAAAGAAGTTGGCCTGAGGAAAACCCTGGGAGCTGAAAGAAAAGGAATGATGACGCAATTTCTTTTTGAATCGATTCTTCACGTTTTGCTTGCAGCCATCATATCGGTATTTCTGATCTACCTCATCTTGCCGTGGTTCAACTCGCTATCAGGCAAAATGCTGACTATGCAAATCTTCACTGAACCTTGGTTTTTAGGAACTTACCTGGGGCTTGTTATAATCATTGGTTTGATTGCCGGAAGTTACCCGGCTCTGTACCTTACGGCTTTCAGTCCGGTTGAGGTTCTGAAAGGAAGAATTAGCCGTGGCGCTCAAAGCAGTGGTTTCAGAAGTACGCTTGTTGTAGGGCAGTTTTTTATCTCCATCGGCCTGATTGCGTGTACCATTCTTGTAAATCAGCAATTGCAATTTATGCAGAATAAGAACCTGGGGTTCAACAAAGAGCAGTCTATGGTGCTTACAAATACCTCCCGACTGGATAATAATCAGGCCCCATTCAAAGAAGAACTCCTGTCTGATACCCGGGTGTTGGCCGCTAGTTATACCACGTTTACTATTCCAGGCACTCAGAATATAACGGTGTTTCAGCGCCCCGAAACAGACTTGGATTACATCATGGCGATGTATTATGCCGATCAAGATCATCAAAAAGCGCTTGGTTTTGAGATGGCCGAGGGTCGATTTTTTAGCAAGGATTTTCCCACGGATTCATCAGCAATTGTGATTAATGAAACAGCGGTTCAGGAACTTGGCCTTGAAGATCCGGTGGGTAAAGAGATCATATTTCCCGGTAATGACAACCGCGTATATGATGTGATTGGTGTGATGGAGGACTTCAACTTTGAATCACTTCGAAATGAAATTATGCCGTTGGCAATTGTTCTGACTGAATCAGCAAATGAAATGATTGTTCGTTTTCAATCCGAAGATCCCAGAGATGCGGTGAATATGATTACTTCAACCTGGGACGAATACTCGGGTGGTGAGCCCGTGGATTATACCTTTTTGGATGATGATTTTGATGAACTTTTCCGGGAAGAGCAACGGCTGGGGGCAGTATTTACAGCGTTTACAATCATTGCGATTTTTATTGCCTGTTTGGGCTTGCTTGGTCTTTCCGCTTACATGGCTGAGCGCCGAACGCAAGAGATTGGCATCAGAAAAGTATTGGGTGCTTCTATTCCTTCCATTTTGGGTTTGTTATCTGTAGAATTTCTCAAACTGATTGGAATCGCATTCCTTTTGGCGATCCCAATATCATGGTATTTCGTCCAAAACTGGTTGCAGGAATTCGCTTACAGGACAGAGATCAGTCCGATGGTATTTGTATTCACAGCGGTGGCAACCATTGTCATTGTATTGATAACCATTAGTTGGCAGACGCTGAAAGCGGCTTTCATGAATCCTGTGGAAAGTATTCGAACAGAATAAGCGTTGATAAGTTTGAAATTTTTCTTTCGTTTATTCCTTCACACGTTGCTTCGTATAGATTTCTACTTTTTTTTCACGGATGTAATATCTGTCATGAATCACAAGGATGTGAACAATCAAATTTGCGAGAGAAACCGCGGCCCTTCCCGGGAGTTCATGATATCGATTATGGGAAAATTGGCTTCCATCGAAAAAAATCACCATTCCTGATCCAATAATATCACAGATATTTCCTTCCCGAATAATTACCCCGGTATCTTCTCCCAAGCCAATTCCCAGTTTATCAGGATACTTGGCAACAGCCTCAGCCAGACGACCGAATCTGCCGCGGCGGATAAAATGACTATCAAATATCACATTTTTCATCAGGCCGAGTCCTTTTCCTAATTTGAGATCGTTCTTTTTGAGAATGTGCTTATTGATTCCGCCCCCAATCATCTCTTCCGACATGACCACGGCCCCTGCACTGGTTCCGGCAATAATCACCGGTTCATTCAAATACCGATCACACAATAGTTCCTGAGCCTTGGTATCTCTGAAAATTCGGCTGATTTTTGTTTGATCTCCACCCGAAAACATTATTACATCTGCCGAATTCAGGCGTTTTAGAACATCCGCACTCTCTGCATATTGTTGATTTTGGATGTCCAAAATTCCCACATTTTTTGCCCCCAGCAACTCAAAGGTTTCATGATATTTATTCCCAACCAATTTTGGGATATCCGAAGCACTTGTGATGATTTCAATTCTTGCTTCAACACCTCCTGCCTCTCTGAGGATGTTGTGCAGAATTAAACCCTCACCAAAATCCTCCTGAAATTTTTCATGAATTTTTTTGAATTTTTTCTTTTCATTGCCGCCAATTGCTATTAATATTCCTTTAGGTTTCATATGCGTTTAGGTTAAAAGTCTTTTCATCACCGAATGTAATGGAACTTTTCTCCATAACGAATATTTACATTATTCGAAGTATGGAGGGAGCTATTTATGAAGATATTGCAAATCAACGTTACTCACGGCCCGAACTATTGGTCGATTGAAAGGCACCATTTGGTAGTGATGCTTTTGGACATCGAAGAATTGGAAGACAGGCCTACGAACGACATCAAGGGATTCTACCAACGCCTAAAAAAAGTGTTTCCCGGTTTATACGAACATCGATGTTCTGAAGGTGTGCCGGGCGGATTTTTTACCCGCGTGGAGCGTGGTACGTGGATGGGGCATGTCATCGAACATATTGCCCTGGAGTTGCAAATTCTTGCAGGGCTTGATGTAAGTTTTGGTCAGGCGCGCGGAACAGGAGTAAGAGGTCAATATCATGTAGTGCTCGATTGCATTGAAGAAGAATCCGGGCGGCTGGCTGCAGAAAAAGCGGTGGGTATTGCCATGCAGCTGATAGACGGTTATCCGGAGCAAAAAATAAATGCACACGTTGATGAGATTCGACGAATGTGTACTCGCAATATGCCCGGCCCGAGTACGGCATCCATTTTGCGGGAAGCAAAATCCCGTAACATTCCGGCAATCAAATTGGAAGATAGTTCCACCTATCAGCTGGGCTATGGATGTTACCAAAAGAGAATTGCGGCTACTATTCTGTCATCCACAAGCCATATGGCTGTAGATTTAGCTTGTGACAAAGAAATATGCCGAAATATATTACAAAATCTGGGAATACCTGTTCCACAAGGGAACGTGGTGTATACTTTGGAAGAGCTTCAAAACCTGATCCAAGAAATCGGGTTTCCATTGGTGATAAAACCTGTAACCGGCAACCAGGGGCGCGGTGTAACAACAAATATTGAGACCACTGAAGGAGCTATAAAAGCATTTCACTCTGCCAGGAATATCTCGAATGGAATTATTGCTGAAAGACAAGTATCAGGAAATGATTACAGGTTGTTAACCATCAATAATAAATTTGTCGCTGCTGCCAAAAGAACTCCGCCCCATGTGGTGGGAGACGGCGAGCATACAATACGCCAGTTAATCAATTTGATAAACAAGGATTCAAGCCGTGGAGAGGGGCATGAAAAAAATCTTACCAAAATTACTGTTGGGTTAGCGGCTCGGTCCATTCTTAAAAACAAAGGGTATACTGTTCAGACAGTTTTATCACCGGGAGAAATGATCTGCCTCGATTATGCTGCAAATCTAAGTAAAGGCGGAACAGCAGAAGACGTAACCGATCACGTTCACCCGGAAGTCGCGGCCATGGCCGAACGAATCAGCCGTATTGTGGGGCTGGATGTTTGCGGAATTGATGTGATGGCCTCAACGCTTAAATTGCCGCTCCGAAAAACAGAAGGGGCAATTTTGGAAGTTAATGCAGCACCCGGTTTTCGAATGCATTTGTCTCCTTCAAAGGGGAAGGGCAGAAATGTAGCTGCACCGGTTTTAGATATGCTTTTTCCGGCGCAGGCTAAAAGCCGTATCCCTCTTACGGCTGTTACTGGTACGAATGGTAAAACCACAACTACACGACTGATATCACATATCCTGCAAACGGAAGGGTATCGGGTAGGGTATACCACCACCGACGGTATATATATTAACAATCAATTGATGTTAAAAGGCGATTGTACGGGCCCCAGAAGTACGGAATTTATTCTGAAAGATCCGACGGTAAATGCGGCTGTTTTGGAATGCGCGCGTGGCGGAATTATAAGGTCAGGTCTTGGTTTTGATCAGTGCGATGTAGCTGTTGTATTAAATGTATCGTCCGATCATTTAGGATTGCGTGGAATTCATACCCTGGAGAAAATGGCGAAACTAAAATCGGTGGTTCCTGAGAGTGTGCATGAGAAAGGATATGCAATATTAAATGCAGATGACGATCGGGTTTATGAAATGCGTGAGCATATTCGCGGAACGGCTGTGCTTTTTTCACTCGATCAAAATAATCTCAGACTCAGATCTCACCGTGAAGCGGGAGGGATCTGTGTTCTCCGGCAAGATCATCAAATTGTTATTTGGGATGGACGAAGAACCTATATGGTAGAAAACTTTGCAAATATTCCCCTTAGTTTTGGTGGGCGTGCAATCTTTATGATTGAAAATATTTTGGCAGCTGTTGCAGCGGCATATGTCCAAAAAATTTCACTTGAAAATATTCGGATGGCATTACACAGTTTCGTTCCTTCCCCGGATCTAACACCCGGCAGAATGAACATTTTTAATTTTGACAATTTTGATGTGATGGTGGATTATGCCCATAATGCAGCCGCTATGCAAGCTCTTAAAAAGTTTCTCACCTGCTCTTTTTATTCATATAAAATAGGTATTGTAGCTGCAATAGGAGATCGCAGGGTGGAAGATAATATGGAAGTAGGAAGAATTTCGGCGGAAATTTTTGACAGTATAATTATTCGGGAAGATGTCGACCTTCGGGGGAAAATGTCGGGTGAAACCAGCGAAATTATAAAAGAAGGAATCGCAAGATCCGGGTATAATCCACCGGTTAAGCTTATTAAAAATGAGCAAGAGGCATTACTCTTTGCGATGGAAAATGCCCCCGATGGTGCATTAATTGCAATTTGTGTTGACCAGGTTGATGAGCTCCTGGACTTTGTTAAAACCCAACATGCTGCGGAGAAAAAAAGATCAGGCTCGCTGCGAAAATTTATGATGCCCGTATCAGGTATTTTATAATTGGTGAGTTCAGATATTTGTCTGAGGCAAATATTAAATAGATTTTGTTGTTAGTAGAAATAAATCAATGGAGAGAGTTATGGATAAATAAACCTTTTCATTGTTTCCGGAAGAAGGAACACCTAAAAAAGTCTTTGATTGTTATTAATTTCCCAGAAAGCATTAATGATTATGTAAAAAACTTGAAAACTGAATTTTATGAGGAATTTGGTTCATTCCCATCCAGAGGATCTAAACCTCATATTACAATTTCTAAGTTTCCATTGTTAGAAGAAGAACCAGGTGCCTTAATTGCCTATTTGCAAAGAAGTTTTCAAAGCATCGCGCCATTTATAGTGGTTGTAAATGGTTTTAAGAGTTTTGAAAAAGTAATATATCTGAATGTGGAGGAATCTGATGGATTGGATGAACTGAAAGAGCCGTTTAAAATTCTTCGGGAAGGGTTCAGGCCCAAAAAAGTTTTTTTCATATTTAGAAACCCTCATATAACGATAGCAAGAGGGTTGCATCCAGATATATTTGAGAAAGCTGAATCTGACTATTTATCAAGAATGTATGTTAACACATTTGTTGTGGATAAATTAAGAGTTCTGAGAAGAGAAAACTTTGGCGATGGGAAATATAGTAAATACGATCATATAGCCGACCTCATTCTTGGAGGATAAAAAAAGTGGGCCCGGCAGGACTTGAACCTGCGACCAATCGATTATGAGTCGACTGCTCTAACCGGCTGAGCTACGGGCCCATTTGAAGATGGGCATGATTGATTTTCGATCAATCGAAAGACTCTAAAATTACGAGCTTTCAATCCGAGATACAAGATCGGTTAGCAGTTGACAGTAAATAATGACAGCTTTGCATCATTTTGACTTAAATATTCCATGCAGAAGTGTCCACTGTACTTATGTAAGGCTAAAAAATTTTTCTTTACTGTTGCGTTCTTTTGCAAAGCAGGTAATGGGATGGGCTCTAAAACTGAAACTGAAAATTCCCGGAGAGGCCAACCTGGGTATCACCTGTTTCGGGGATAAGTGCCAAAAGGTTTGCCTGGAAACTGATTAGCCGGGTGGCTTGATGATTCAATCCGAATGTAAGTAGTTCAGAATCTCTATTAATATCATTGAATTCGAGGTGATCCCATCTTCCAAGTAGATCTGTTTTGTCGGAGAGATGCGTCCCAAGTGTAGCAAAAAAGCCGGTGATTGTTTCTTCTGTATTGGGTTCCGGAGTGTTGAATTGAGTTTGGAGAAATTCGAAATCAGCAAAAATGGATTCACTCTCATATTGAGCAAAGAACCCATAGAGAACTCGATCGCCTGTAGAGAGCAATCCTGTATTTCCAACTCGTTCCATTTCGGTTTGATTGACAGCTCCATTCAGCCCAATCTTGAATTCGCTGTTATCCGATGGAATCAAATAGCCGAGCCGTGCTGTGTAGAGAAATCCGCCATCATTTGAACGGGCTAGACCGTTTCCGTTATACATCCCGATTCTGTAATTCAGGTTTCCGGATTCGCCCAATGCTGTAATTCCGATCTCCCTGGAATTCATCATAGCTCGTACTTGCCGGGCACGGTTTATAAAATCAGTAGCTCCGGGATTGGGATCGAGATCGATACTTAAATAAGGTTTGAAGGCACCGGTGATAATCCGGAAATCATCAGAAAAAGCATATCCAACCTGCGCATCCAAAATGCTGACAGTCCGTCGGAAATCCATCTGCATCTTATACAAAAACCCATTGTCAACTCGTCCGCGAAAAACCAGCCGTGTAGCGCCGATATCAAACTTGTTTCCGCCATTGAATTCATCATCGGTAAAAGAGAAATTAGCCAAGGACTGTAATAGAAATCCTACATTAAACTCTTCGGATTTTAAATTCTGTCGCATTCTGTCGGCAAGGGGTTCCTGAGCAAAGGAATCCGAAAAAAATATCAACAAAAACAGAGAACAAAGTAGTAACTTCTTCATGTAGAATTATTTTGGGGTTATCGAATCAACAAAAATCAAGGAGATTCATTCCAATCTCATTAGAAATAATCTTTACGGTACCTTACTTTTCACAAATCGAAACAAAAATACACGTTAAAAAAGGCAAGATGAAATGATGGAGCAGATCAAATTTGGGACAGACGGCTGGAGAGGGGTGATTGCCGAAAAATATACATTCAAAAATGTGGGGGTTGTTACGCAAGCTGTATCGAGATGGATTGTAGATGAAGAAGTGACCAAGAACGGCGTAGTTATAGGATATGATGCCAGGTTTCTCAGCGAACGATTTGCCAAACATGCGGCCTCCGTTTTTGCAGAGATGGAGATTCCGGTTCGAATGGCCGACCGCATCACCCCAACACCTGCTGTTAGCTGGGCGGCAAAACATTACCAGGCAATTGGAATTGTGATAACGGCCAGTCATAATCCGCCGGAATACAATGGATATAAAATTAAAGCTTTGTATGGCGGGTCTGCAGGACCGGATGATATTGCGGCTGTTGAAGAGCGTTTGAAGTTATATGACGAGATATTGAATCCGGATTCGTATGATTCTTACCTGAAGAAAGGATTGATTCGCGAAATGGACTTCACAAAAGGCTACTTGAATTTGATTCGAGAGTCTATTGATCTGGATGCTATTCGTGAAAGTGGAATTAAGATTGCACATGACCCGATGTATGGATCAGGACGAACGATTGTAAAACAACTGTTGGGCGATCAGGTTCTGGAAATTCATGGGGAGCTGAACCCGTCTTTTGGCGGAGTGGCTCCGGAGCCGATGGAAAAAAATCTTGGAGAACTCTCAGAATTTGTGGTTGATAATGGTTGCGCAGTAGGCCTTGCAAATGATGGCGATGCCGACCGAATCGGGATGGTGGATGAGAACGGAGTTTTTGTAAATTCCCATCAATTGCTGAGTCTTTTGGTAAAATATCTTGTAGAAGAGAGAAAAATGACCGGTAAAATTGTGAAAACAGTATCGACCACTACGATGCTCAATCAACAGGCGAAAAAGTATGATTTGCCGTTAGATATAACTCCTATCGGATTTAAATATATCGCGGAAAAAATTGTAGCGGAAGATATTCTGGCCGGTGGCGAGGAATCCGGTGGAATAGCAGTAAAAGGTCATCTGCCGGAGCGTGATGGAATCTACATCGGACTTTTGATTGCCGAGATGGTAGTAAAATCAGGAAAATCTCTGAGTAAGCTTGTACAGGATCTGTTTGATGAATACGGGTTGCATGAAACATACCGAAATGATATTCATACTGAAGATCGGAAGAAGAAGGGGATGATCAGTTACTGCGAGGAGAAGAAACTACACGAAATTGCCGGCCACAAAGTGGTAGATTGGGATATGAAAGATGGCATTAAACATCATCTGGAAAACGGATCGTGGCTGTTGGTGCGCCAATCGGGAACGGAACCGGTATTAAGAATTTATTCCGAAGCCTCCACCAAAAATGATGCGATTGCTCTGGTTGAAGCCGCCACATCCTGGGTGGATCGGCCGGAGATTCTGGAATAGAATCGTTATGATATGAAAAGAGAGAATATGTCGCACCATGGAAGGGTTCAGATTTGGCTGACGGCATTTTGCGCCTTTTTTTTGTTGGGTGGTATTCTCAGTAATTATCTCTTTCTGTTACCGTATCAAGTATCGGTTTCTTTCTACATATTTTCATACTTGACAGGTGGATATATTGGTTTTGTTGAGACAGTTAAGCACTTGCGAAACTTTCAGCTTAACATCGATTTTTTGATGATTTTTGCAGCGATCGGTGCGGCTGTTATCGGGCAATGGATTGAAGGTGCAACACTGCTGTTTCTGTTTTCTCTGAGCGGCGCCCTGGAAACTTATGCCTTGGGAAAAAGCCGGAATGCTATCCATTCTCTGTTGAAGCTTCGTCCCTCCGAGGGATTGCTGAAACTGGATGATGGTACTGAAAAGTTGGTACCAATTGAAGAACTGCAAATCGGGCAGATTGTCGTTGTAAAACCGGGTGAACATATTCCCATAGACGGCAAAATTGTAAAGGGACAAACATCTGTAAATGAAGCGACCATTACCGGCGAAAGTTTGCCCGTATTCAAAGAGATTGGTGATTCGGTATTTGCTGCAACGCTCAACGAAAATGGAGTCGTTGAAATAGAAGTTACAAAGCGCGCGCGTGATACAACAGTTGCTAAGATTATTCAGCTTGTTGAAGAGGCTCAAAAATCGAAAGCCCAAACGCAGCAGTTTCTGGATACATTTGAGCCCCGATATGCCCTGGCAGTTATCACTTCAGTTGTTTTATTGATATTCATTCCCTGGCTTTTATTCGGACAAGATTTTGATCCAACATTTTACAGGGCTATGACGGTTTTGGTAGTTGCATCACCTTGTGCATTAATCATCAGTACACCGGCGTCCATCATTTCCGCAATTGCGAACGCTGCAAAAAATGGTGTTTTGTTCAAGGGTGGGGCATATGTGGAACATGCAGTTGAAATTAATACTATTGCTTTTGATAAAACGGGTACGCTTACAAAAGGCGAGCCTGAGGTTACGGATCTAGCCTTTTTTGATGAGCATCAAAAAGAGTTTTTAGAGAATGACACTAAAGTTTCAGAGATGCTGGCCATGGCTGCAGGTTGTGAATTCCATTCAGAACACCATTTGGCTCAAGCAATTGTGAAGAAGGCAGAAGAGTTGGGAGTAAACCCGACTCATGTTGAAAATATGCAGTCAACTCCGGGTCAGGGCGTTGAGGGGATATTGAATGGACGAAATGTTTCTGTCGGAAATTCAAAAATGTATATGGAATTGTTGGAAACGTGGAATCCCCTACTGTCGGAAAAAGCCCATTCTTATAAGGAAGAGGGAAAAACTGTTGTGTTTGTTGTACAGGATGAGAAACCGGTGGGATTGATTGCCCTTGCCGATAAAGTACGGGAGGACGCAAAAACTACCATATCAAAACTGCAATCCCTGGGTATAGAGCATATTGTCATGTTGACCGGCGATAATGAAGGTGTAGCAAAAAGCATCGCGGCAGAGCTGAATATTCATAATGTTTATGCTGAATTATTACCGGATAAAAAAGTTGACATCATTAAAAAACTTCGCAAAACTGGTGTAGTAGCGATGGTTGGAGATGGTGTAAACGACGCACCAGCACTGGCAGTAAGCGATATTGGAATAGCAATGGGTGCAGCCGGAACCGATGTTGCGCTTGAAACTGCCGATATTGTATTAATGGGAGATGATCTTACAAAAATACCGTATTTGCTTTGGTTGTCTCGGAAAGCTAAAAGAGTTGTTTGGCAAAATATTGCATTCAGTTTGTCTGTAATTGTTATACTTTTGATCTGTGTTTTTACGATTGAACTTCCGCTAACCATTGGAGTTATTGGCCATGAAGGAAGTACACTTTTGGTCGTTTTGAATGGCCTGAGATTGTTGAAGAAAGGTGATGATGTCTGACATTGCTCCAAATGATCTCTACACCTGGGAACATGATTATCAGGTATTGCCTATCTTTAAATAGTAAGAATCTGCGGATCCTGTCGTTTTATATATGTTTGTAACCTCTATTGAAGTAAATATTTATGTATACAAGGTTTATTGATTATTCGAAGTATTCACTTTTTATTCTGTTTCTGTTTATAACCACTTGGGCGTTAAACCCCGTTCAATCCCTGGCTCAACGAGAGTATCAAAATATTGAACATGCACTTTTTTCATCCAGTCAGTTAGTGGGTGATCAGGGGCCGAGAAATGTCACGTGGATTGAAGGCGGAGACCGTTACTCCTACATGCAGTACAATCAATCGGAAAGCAGTAATGAAATACGGGTTTACGATCCTGCAACAGGTGAAGATGAGCTGATATTCCGTGATTCCGATCAAACGTTTCCGGGTTCTGATGAACCGTTCAGTTACGAGTCGTTCCAATGGTCGAACAATTTCCAATATCTGGTTTTTCAATCCAATTTTGAGCCTATCTATCGCCATTCCGGTACGGCCGATTACTACTCTTATTCCCTGGAAGATCAAACGATGAACCTTATTGCAGAGGATGCATTTACCGTAGAACTCTCGCCGGATGGAGAAAAAGTGGCGTATCATCGCGACGGAGAGATGTATGTTTTTGATCTGATCAGCGGAGAAGAAACTCAACTAACGTTCGACTCTCAAAAAAACCTGTATAACGGCCGATTCGGATGGGTGTATGAAGAAGAATTCAGCTTGGTTCAGGCTTGGAAATGGTCGCCCGACAGCAAGTATATAGCATACTGGCAAACCGATGAACGGGACGTAAAACGGTTTGTGTCAACATCATATAAAGGTCAATATCCTGACTATACCGATATTCCCTATCCGAAAGTGGGAGCAAAAAATCCGAGTGTAAAAGTTGGGGTAATTGATATTGAATCCGGCGAAAATACGTGGCTGACAGAGACAAACGAGAATGAATTAATCCCACGAATTTCATGGACTAGTAATCCGGGAGAATTGGCAGTTGTATCGATGAACCGGCAACAAACGTATGTAGATCTTTCTTTTTTTGATGTGAATTCCGGTGAAGGACGACAGGTGATGGAAGAATCAT
>CAYRDO010000045.1:0-1355 GCA_964422985.1 uncultured Rhodohalobacter sp.
CAATCCAAAAAACCTATTTTCTTGAAGAACGGATTGACAAAGAGAGGATGGAAGAGGAGCTATCAATTGCCAAATCGATCCAGGAAGGACTTCTTCCCGATCCTATTCCCGAGGTTGAAGGAGTTGATCTGGCCGCGAGAACAATCTCATCCAGGGAGGTTGGCGGCGACTATTTTGATATTGCCAAAACCCCCGATGGAAATACTATTCTGGCAATTGCGGATGTTACCGGTAAAGGCGTTCCTGCGGCCCTGTTGATGGCCAATTTACAATCGATGTTACATGTACTTTTGCCGGTTGATATTACTCTTGCTGAGGCGACCGAACGGATGAACAACCTGATCTTTAAGAATACCCCATCTGATAAATTTATCACGTTCTTCTGGGCGAAGTATCTCAGTACTCATAAAATTCTCCGTTATGTAAATGCGGGGCATAACCCTCCCCTTTTGTTAAGAGATAACAAAGATACGTTTGAAGAACTTTCAACCGGCGGTTTGTTGCTTGGGGCTATGGAAACCATGATGCCTTATGAACAGGCTGATGTGCAGCTTAACCCAAATGACGTTCTCATCTCCTACACCGATGGTGTAAATGAAGCGATGAATAATGACGAGGAGGAATTCGGCACAACCCGTTTAAAAGAATGTATTCTGAAAAATCGAGACAGATCGTCTGAAGAAATCCTTGACGCTATTGTTGAAGTGGTGCTGGAGTTTTCAAATCAGAAACTGTTTGATGATTTGACTCTTCTGATCATTAAAGCCAATCCCGGTCCCGGCTAACGATTATAAGTCGGGCCTAAAACATTCGTGAATCCGGCGGCTTGTTGCTGCTCAGTTAGCGCTAAAATGGCTTGATAGGTTCGATAACGGTTCATGATCTCTTCTACGTACTGAACCGGCTCAATGCCGCGAGCAAATCCATATCTCGCTTTTTGATAGTGACGCCGTTGCATCAATCTTATCAGCGAGTTGGAGACAGAATCCCAATCATTTGGATTCTTGTTACGGTCGATGGTTAAGCGCCGTGCATCTGCCATGTGACCCGAACCTACGTTGTATGTAGCCAGCGCAAAAGACCACTGCTGTTCCGTACTGTCGATATACGAGTAATGATCCAGATGCTCCTTAATCACCTTCGCACCTAAACGAATATTGGTCATTGGATCGTAAAGCTCTTGATAATTTTCATACTCCGTGGAATCCACAAATTGTGGCATAATTTGCATCAATCCTACCGCCCCGGCCCAACTCTTACTGTTGGGGTTAAAATTTGACTCCTGTGCTACCATGGCGGTAAGCATCAGCCAATCCAAATCCATTGAATCTGCTACAGTTCGAATCATCTCATCA
>CAYRDO010000045.1:1365-6705 GCA_964422985.1 uncultured Rhodohalobacter sp.
ATATTGCCATTCAGGATTATAAAATTGGGCAATTTGCTGGCTTTGTTCGAAATACTTCTTTCTTAATACATTCAGAAATGTTGATCTTCGGGGTTTGTCTTTATCATCAGAAAAACGAAAATGTTTATAGAGATATCGATTCATTTTCGCCTCGAGTTCCGGTGCATTTTTTCGAACTGCCCACGCAATTGTATCAGATTCAGCAATAGTCGGCCCCGGATAAATGCCGGACATATAACGACTGGATGCATCATACATGTTATCATCAGCTACAGTAGCTACCAGGTTTCCTTCAGCCAACTGGAATAATGCTGCCTCCGTATCCATTCCGTCTGATATACGGTCAATATTTAGGCTATATCCCTCATCATTCAATTCATTCAAACGAGAATAATAGGAACTGTTAGGACGTACAGATATAGGAATATTAGAATCAGAAAGTTCTTCCAGAGTTTGAGGTCTCTCATCCTGTTCTGCGGAATAGACAATCATTTGATCAACAATATTGTACGGCCTCGTAAAATTGGCTACGCGCTTTCTTTCCGGGGTGATTGTATAGTTTGCCGCAATCACATCACCCACTCCTTTATTCAACAGATCGAATGGATTTTCTTCGGCCCCTACAATAATTACTTCAACGGCCAGATCATTTTCCCGGGCAAACTCTTTGAGCAGTTCATACTCAAAACCAACTTCAATTCCCTGATTTAAAAAGTACGTGTTGGAGCTGTAGAACGTAATCATACGAAGTACACCGCTCTCCTTAATGTCTTGAAAGTCCCGGTCAATCGGCTCAAAGACAGTTATGGGGGCAGATTCCGAAGAGCCAGAAGATCTTCTTGAATCATTTGAACAAGAAAGGGTCACGCAAGAAATAAGTAACGAGATTATAAAGAACCTCATTATTTCTTTTGTGACGTTTGGGGATTTTTTAATCATGAAATACAGGTTAGTTCCTGTTTACTGAAGGGCGCTATTTACAAAATCCGAAAAAACATGCTAACGTTGCCTTCAAACACTTTAGATCAATGTGTATAACGCAGATCTTTTTTAAATCATTTGCCGGACAGAAACAACTGATTCTCTTCCATTTAAACGATTTTATTCATTTTTGTTTCATCATAAAACCTCTATTTCTACGCCTAAAGTAGCAGTTTTGTTTTGAATGAACAAGAAATCAACCGGGTAGAGACCTCCTTCAGAATTACTATTTTTTTCTTTTTAGCCTTTTTGACCACGTTAATGATATACCGCAAATAATTGTTATCATTGCAATTATCGATAAGTAGGATGGGATTTCCCCAAAAATAAAGTAGGCTGCAATGGCGGCAATAACTGCCTCTGATAAAATCAGCGTGGACAGGAGGGTCGGGGAGATATATTTGACTGCATAATTCATCGAACCATGCCCCAAAATTGTGGGGCCGATTGCTAAAGCCAATCCGACAATGAGTGAAGAATACGTAACTACAGGTATTCCCCCTACCCAGAATAATGAGAGGATGGCACAGGTTATCCCAGCGTAAAAATACACATGAAATACGTAATCGATCCATTCAGAATGTTGCCTGATTTTTCGCCCGATTAAAAAATAGATCACAAAAATTACGGCGGCGCTGAAAGCCAGGCTATTTCCCAGAAGTGCATTAGGGAATTGCTCCGCCAGTGATTTATCAGCAATTCCCAGAAAAGCTGATCCGGCGAATGCTACAAATACTCCCAACCATACAATCGGCCGAAATGAGCGTTTAAAAAGAATGCTTTCAGCTACGATAAGAATAACCGGGTGGATGGTAACAAGAACAGATGCCGATGCCACGGACGTATAATGAAGTGAGGCGATCCAAAGTGTGAAATGTACACCAAGACAGACTCCCGCCCCTATCAACCAGAAAAGATAAACGCCATTCTTTTTAAGCTCCTTTACAGACGCCCCTCTCATCATCCAAAAAGGAAGAAGCAAAATTACAGCGAATATGGTGCGAAGTCCTGCTAAAACTAATGGCTCAACATCGGTTCCAAAACGAACTAAAATGGGGGCGAACCCAAATGATATCAACCCAAAGAACAGGAATAGCAGTACTTTCAGGTTGGGGTGATTAGATGAATGAGAGCTCTTCAAAAGGAGTTATCGTATGCGATCCATTGACTTGACCAGCTCCTCATCTTTTTTGATGCCTCGCCCTGCAAGCCAGTACATAATCAATGATAAAGTAATGAGGCCAACGCCTACGGTTTCCTGCCACAGAAATACGCCGAATCCACCTAATGAAAAAAGTATACCTGCCCCAAAACCTAAAGCCACAATCTGGATGAAGGTTCCGGTTTTCACCACTTTTAACTGTGTAGGGCGGTTATTATATAGAAATACCGACCCCAGTGCCAAGAGTAATGCCAATGTTAATGAGATGGCGAGTCCATAACCAATCCATTGGGCGGGATCGGCCATCGCTTTACTGTAGATTGAATTAAAAAATACCGCAACATTCAAGAGTGTTGCAAAAAGCAAATAAACAGTCTGTGGACGCTGAATCAAATCTATTGAGTTGGATTAAAATTTCACCCAAAAATAAAGAAATGGACTGGCAGTTACCACTCTCTCTGAGTTTAACCGCCAGCCCATGTGGAATTTAGTGATGATATTCTTGTTCTTCTTGCTTCGATGACCCATTCCTGCTGATAACATCTTTCTGATCAATGATGATAGCCGGGTTCACCGTATCGAAGAAGTATTTATTTGTGCCTCTTCTTGCTTCCTCAATGATGTAATAAAGTACAGGTACTACGATAAGAGTGAGGAATGTGGCGAACATTAAACCACAGATCACAGCGATAGCCATTGGGCTCCACCATGCGGCTTGCACACCACCCCAATACAAGTACTCACCAATATTATTGAAGAACAGGATTGGATCATTTGACAAAACAATGAAATCCAGATTAAAGCCAATAGCCAGCGGTACCAAACCAAGTGTTGTAGTAATAGCTGTTAAGATTACAGGACGGAAACGAACAAGCCCACCCTGAACCAATGCATCATACAAGTTCATCTTATCTCTGGATCGCAGGATATCGATATAGTCGATCATTACAATGGCATTATTTACCACAACTCCTGCAAGTGAAATCACGCCAATACCGGTCATAATGATACCGAATGGCATCTGGAAAATTACAAGTCCATACAACACACCGGCAATTGACATAATTACGGAGGAAAGTACAATGAACGGTTTGGCAATGGAGTTAAATTGTGAAATCAGGATAAATGCCATCAGCGCCAGGGCAATGAAGAATGCATTGGTTAAGAACTCCTGAGCTTCATCCTGCTCTTGGTTTTGTCCCGTCCAGCGAGCTGTAACACCACCGGGAAGTTCCTGCAGATGAGGTTCAAGCAATTGCTGAGCCTCGGCAAGCACGGCATTACTGTTATAATTACTGCGAACGTCGGCCTGCACGGAAACAACCCGATCCTGATCAATTCGCCGGATACCTCCGTATCCTTCCTCAACCTCCCAGTCAGCAATTTCAGAAAGTGGAATTTGGCGCCCCTCTTCTCCCATTACTGTAAGATTACTGAGGGTACTCAAATCCTCTCTGTATTGTTTCGCTAGTCGTACAATAATGTCATACTCATCATTACCTTCTCGGTACTGAGAAGCTTCCACTCCATTAATCGCTTGACGGATCGTATTTCCGACATCTGCCGTATTTACTCCATAAATGGCTGCTTTCTCGCGATCCACAGTAATTCTTGTTTGAGGACGAGCTTCAGGAAGATCCGTTTCAAGTCCGTCAAGTTTTCCATAAATCGGGTCGTTTTCCAGGATGGTTAAAATTTCCTGGGAAAGACTATCGAGCTGCTCGAGATCTTGTCCGGAAATTTCCAGGTTGATGGGTTTTCCGGTCGGAGGTCCGTCCTGCTGTCTCTCCACAGTAATATTAGCGCCGGCAATTCCTTTCGGCAGAATTTCACGAAGTTGCTCAATCGCATCGAAGGTACTTCCTACCCGCTGATTGTAATCAACAAAGCTAAGAACAATCGTACCCCTGTTTGAGGTATTTCCTCCTCCAAATTCCATTCCACTTGAAACCGGAGAACCGGGCGTATTTACGATGGTTTCAACATCTTCGTAGTTATCGAGTTGTGTTAAACGACTCTCCAGCTCTTCGGCAATATCTCGAGTAAACTCCACATTCGTGCCGGCCGGGGTTTCGATCTGAACATACACCCTGTTTGGCGGAATGTCTTCAGGGAAAAACTCAACGCCCTGGTTAAACAATCCAAATACTACAAAACTTGATATCAGTATGAGGAAAGATATTCCAAGCACTGCAAAGCGATGCTCAAGAGACCATTCGAGAGTAGATTTATAATATTCAAGTACCCTGTTCAGTCCACTTTTTTGCCACCACAAACCGACAGGTTTCATGAAATATCTAAAGCTGAGAACCAACAAAATTCCCAGAACAATCATCATTCCCCAGAAGATCGGTTTCGCAAGCAGGAGAAATCCTAGAAAAATAATACCCACAATACTGAGTACCCATTTTCCTCTTTTGGTCATGGATGGCTTTCGTTTTTCATCATCGGTTTCCAACTCCATGAAGACAGCACAAAGCACAGGATTTATCACCAACCCTACAAACAACGAACTACTCAATGTTATTATGAGCGTGATAGGCAGGTAAGACATGAAGTCTCCTACAATACCGGGCCAGAACGAAATGGGAAGGAAAGCTGCGAGTGTTGTAGCTGTTCCTGAAATAATAGGCATAGCCACTTCGCCGGTTCCCTTTTTGGCAGCCTCAATATTATCGTATCCCTCTTCGAGATATCGGAATATATTCTCTACCACCACAATTGCATTATCCACCAACATTCCCAATGCAAGAATAAGGGAGAAGAGCACAATCATGTTCATGGTAATCCCAGCCGCCTGCAATATGATAAACGACATAAACATCGACATCGGGATGGAAATACCCACAAACGATGCATTCCGAACACCCAGGAAAAAGAGAAGGATTCCAATCACAAGAATCAGTCCGGAAATAATGTTGTTCTCCAGACTGCTTACCATCATAGTTATCTCCTCACTCATGTCCGACGTAATCTTCACATTTGAGGTTGGAGGCATGGTAGGAAGCTGCGAATTAATAATATCGCGAACACTTTGTGCAGCTTCGATGATGTTCGTACCTGTACGCTTTATCACAGACAGAGTAATAACCGGATCACCATTCAGGTACGCATACGATTCCCGCTCTTTTTGCGTGAAGGATACGTCAGCCACATCCCGAATATAAATCGGAGAATCGCTTGGGGCGTCGATCACA